>JANYBI010000049.1 GCA_025360875.1 Lentisphaerota bacterium | reverse complement strand
GGTGATATCTGCAATAATCGCTTCGCGGACCGGCGCCTCGTTCAGCCTGTGGATCGGCATTATCGGGAAAAGATGGTTGATGGCCCATGAGTCGGGCAGCGACTGGAATACGCTGAAGTTGCCGTAGTAGATGTCAGCAATTGCCGCCTCTATTCCTTCAAACTCGTCGGGCACATATTTGAGCTTGCCCACATCCTTGGCGATATTTACGACCACATGCCAGAATATCCGTTCGGATATGGATCTCTCCCTCAGGGAAATATCCCCATTCTTGAAAAGCTGCCTTATCTCGTCCCTGTAGTAGACGGCGTCGTTGTATGATTCCTGGACATTTTTCGCGTTCTGCGACTTCGCCACATCCATGAGGTTGTGTATCATCTCGTGTGAATTTTTCGGGAGTTTCTCCGGCAGGGGCATCGATTCAAACCTGCTGACGTCAAGAATGTTGAATACAAGGACGGAATAATATGCGACAGTCGCCCTTCCGGATTCAGTGATGATGTCAGGATGGGGTATGTTCTTCTCGTTGAGGGTGGTCATGATCATCTCGATTATGTCCGCGCAGTATTCCTCAAGAGTGTAGTTCCGGCTGCTGGGAAAGTTGGTGTGCGACCCGTCATAATCGACCGCGAGACCGCCGCCGAGATCAAGGTATCCCATTTTTGCGCCCTCTTCGACAAGGCCGGAATAGATCCTGCATGCTTCCACGATGGAGGCGCGTATGTCCCTGATGTTGGAAATCTGGGACCCGAGATGGTAGTGAAGGAGCTGCAGGCAGTCCAGCATGTTCTTTTCGCGGAGGGTGTCGATCACATCCACAAGCTCGCTGGTATTCAGTCCGAATACGCTCCTGTCGCCTCCGGATTCCGACCAGTGCCCGCCGGCACGTGAAGAAAGCTTGATCCTTATTCCGATCAGAGGTTTCACATTGAGTTTCGCGGCACGTTCGAGGATCAGCGGCAGCTCGCTTGGCATTTCGAGCACGAAGAAGCATTTCAATCCCATCTTCCTGGCGTACAACCCGAGATCAACGAACTCCTCATCCTTGTATCCATTACAGATCAGGCATGACTCGCTGTCCTTGAGCGTCGATATGGCGACTATAAGCTCGGCCTTGCTTCCCGCTTCGAGGCCGTGATGATATCTCGAACCGAACTTGGTGACTTCCTCGATGACCTGCTGCTGCTGGTTCACCTTTATAGGATAAACGCCTTTGAAAGACCCCTTGTAGTCGAATTTCGTGATTGCCGCCCTGAAAGTCTCATGGAGAATGGTGATCTGCGAATCTAGAATGTTTCCGAGCCGGAGGAGCACTGGCACATCCATTCCTCTCGCCTTGAGGCCTGTAATAACCTCGGGAATGCTTATGGTGGGAGGTTTTCCGGAACCCATGGGGGTGATGACGACTTCTCCTTTTTCGGATATGCTAAAATAGCCGGCACCCCAGTTACGTATGCCGTAAAGGTCTGTCGAATTGTCGACCGTCCATCGCTCAAGCTGTTCTTTTTTTATCACTTTGTTATCTTTTCACCGTCAAAATTAATTTCCCAAATGAAAAAATAATATATTTGATTTGCCAATGTTTTCAACGGAGGAAACCCTGAAGGGAAATTTAATTTGATTTGCAGATTCGGCACGCATGCAGTATTAATCTTGGAATTGCTGATGGAAGCGCACATCCCTTCAAAGGCAAAGATTGGAGAAAGAACATAAATCAAAAAGTCGATCGGGAGCAATAATTCAGATGAACTACACAGTACAAAACATCGTCGACATCATAATGGACGCGGTCCCCCAGGGGATCAGGCAGGATACCGTTGACACGATAAAGTGCGGCGACGTAAACATGCAGGTGTCCGGAATAGTTTCAACCTTCACCGCAACCATGGACGTGATCAGAAAAACCGAATCACTAGGTGCAAATTTCATAATCACGCATGAGCCGACCTATTACGATCACAGGGATGAGGTCGAAAAATGGTTGAAGGACGATCCGGTTGTCTCCAGGAAAAGGAAATTGCTGGTGAAAAACAATATTGCGGTCTGGAGATTCCACGACAACTGGCACAGGTATAATCCTGACGGCATCCTCACAGGAATGGCGCACAAACTCGGCTGGGAGGAATATCAGGGCGCGGTCAACCAGCAGCTCTTCGTCCAGGATCAGATCACGCTCAAGCAGCTCGCTGAAGAGCTCAAGAAAACTTTTGGGCTGAAAACTATCCGCGTCATCGGCAGACCGGAGCACAAGATCAAGCAGATAGGATTGACAGTAGGAGCATATGGAGGAGAATACCAGGTGAAATTCCTGTCCAAGCATTCTGATGTCGACACCTTGGTCTGCGGTGAGACAGTAGAATGGCAGACTGGAGAATATATCCGCGACGCCACATTGCAGGGACGCGAGATTTCACTGATCATCCTCGGACATGTCCTCAGCGAACAGGAAGGAATGAACTACCTTGTGGAATGGCTCAAACCCAAAGTGCCCGACCTTCCGATCCATTATGTCGCGGTTCCGGATCTGTTTACTTTTCTATAAGCATGTTAGTGGTCGACCCTCCATATCTAAAAAGGCATAAAAAACACTATTTTCTCTGGATTCAGCGTTGTCTTCTGCCCCTTTGGCACAAAAAAAGCTCAATATTCATGTAAAAAGGAACAAAAAAGTATTGAGTTTGTATAAGGTTTTGTGTATAATATGAATTGTATAGGATGAGGGTTAAGACATGAATTCGGCAAAAAAATATGAATTTAGGAATCTGAAGAACTCCTCGGACAAGATGCTGATATGTCCGAAGTGCATGGAACTGCTCTTCAAGGACGACATAGAGCATTATTCGTCCTGCCCTTATTGCAATTCCAAAATAGAGGTCGACCAGGAACTCGAAGATTTCCTGCTCAAGCCTTATGTCGACAACTGGATCTCATCCCAGAACCGTGCCAATTTCGGGATGTTATCCCCTGAGAACTGACCCCCTTTAAATATTTTCAAAAATAATTTCATATCTTTCTTGACAGTCCCGCAAAAGCACCTATTTTACACGGCTCTATCAAATTTTTCTTAATTTTTTTACATTATTTGGCTTTACCGGATAAATGTGCGTGAAATACCGGCTTCCGGGAGCCCAAGGGAGATTTTGCATATGAAAGTAAGAGCTTCAGTAAAACGCCGTTGTGAATTCTGTCAGATAATTAAAAGAAAAGGCGTGGTCAGAGTGCAGTGTTCGCGCAATGCCCGCCATAAACAAAGACAAGGTTGATACCTTTAAGGAAGGGAAAAACACATGCCTCGTATTTTCGGTGTTGACATACCTGGTAAGAAACGTATTGAGTTCTCTCTGACCTATATCTACGGAATAGGCCGTTCCAGAGCGCTCGAAATCATAAAAAAGGCCAACGTTCCGGTCGGAACGAAAGCCGACAAGCTCAGCGATGAGCAAATTTCGAAGATCACCACGATCCTCCAGAACGACTACGTCGTAGAAGGGGATCTGCGCAGGTTGGTCACCGGTGACATCAGACGCCTGGTGGCAATCGGAACATATCGCGGGCACAGACATCGCAGAGGTCTTCCGGTCAGAGGTCAGAGGACCAAGACAAACGCCAGAACGAGAAAAGGCAAGAGACAGACCGTCGGAGCTATCCGCGACAAGACACAGAGAAGGATAGTCGCATCCGACACCAAGGGCGGCGAAGCGGCACCGGCAGCGGCAGCTCCTAAAGCAGGCGCAGCACCGGCAGCAGCGGCAAAGGGTGGAGCACCGGCACCAAAGGCGGGCGCCCCAGCGGCAAAGGCAGCACCGGCAGCAGCTCCCAAGAAGAAATAATCCTTATATTATAATCACGGAAGACGGAAGGTAGATTATGGCTGAAGAACCAAAAAAAGACGCGAAAGATTCCAAGGAAAAAGCGAAGAAGACGGATAAGACCGACAAGAAAGTTGAGAATACCGCAAATCAGAAGGCTCCTGAAGGCGCGGCGGCTCAGGCAACGGCAGTCGCCGGCGCTGAAGGCGCAGTAGCTGAGGAAGCAAAAAAGAAGTCTAAGATCACCCGGATTGTTCCTACTGGAATCGCCTATGTCCATTCCACTTTCAACAATACAAAAGTGACTTTCACGGATCTCCATGGAAACGTATTATGCTGGGGAAGCGCCGGCAGATCCGGTTTCAAGGGTTCGAAGAAAAGCACGGCCTATGTAGCACAGCTTGTCGCCACTGAAACAGCCAAAAAGGCCCAGGCCATTGGAATGAAGGAAGCTGAAGTAAGAATCAAAGGACCTGGCGCCGGACGCGAATCCGCCGTACGTGGAATTGCCGCCGCCGGTATCGAGATCCTTGCTCTTCAGGATATAACCCCTGTCCCGCACAATGGATGCCGTCCCGCCAAAAGACGCCGTGTTTAATATTCAGCAATTCAAAACCAACTAGTAAAAACAATAACATATTTGAAATAATCCTGGAGGTAATTCAATGCCAGCTTCAAACGCTTTCCCAATGCCTCGTTCAGTGGAGTTAGACGAATCAACGTCCACTCCGATTTATGGAAAATTCACAGCAGCCCCTCTTCAGAGAGGATTTGCCCATAGTATCGGCAATTCGCTCCGCAGGATCCTCCTCTCGTCGCTCGAGGGAGCCGCGATATCGGCAATCAGGATCGACGGGGCGTCACATGAGTTCACAACTCTCCCCAACGTCATAGAAGATGTCACTGACATTGTCCTGAACCTCAAGAGGATCCATGTCAACTGCACAGGAGATCTTCCCAAGACTCTTGAGATCAAGAAAGACAAACCCGGCATTGTCACAGCGGCCGACATCATAACTGATGGCACTATTGAAATCCTCAACCCCGAACAGATTATCTGCACTCTTGACAAAAAAGGCAGCTTCCGCGCTGAAATTGAGATCATCAAGGGTCGTGGCTATTATCCGGCGGAAAAGAACAAGAAAGCCGACCAGTCCCTTGGAACAATTCCAATCGACTCCCTTTTCAGTCCGATAACACATGTACGCTACAGTGTAGGAACTACCCGAGTCGGCGAAGAGACCGAAATGGACAGCCTCATCCTTGAAATATGGACCGATGGCAGGATTACACCTAGGGACGCCCTTGAGAAATCCGCAAAGATTCTCCAGGACCACCTAAGGCCTTTCCTCGGCTCGCTTGCGGGCGAAGAAGGTTCTCTCGCCTCCATCAGCGAAGAGGAACAGAAGATCTACAAGACGCTTGTCCAGCCCGTTGACAACATTGAACTTTCAGTCAGAGCCCAGAACTGCCTGAACAACGCAAATATCAAGCTCATCGGCGAGCTCTGCCTCAAGTCGGAATCAAAGATGCTGAAATTCCGTAACTTCGGAAGAAAATCTCTCGACGAAATCAAACAGAAGCTTACATCCTTGAACCTTTCCCTCGGCATGACATTCAGCGAGGAAATGGTCACCCTGCTCCAGGCTGAGGCTGAAAAGCTCAAAGTTAAGACTCAGGAGGAAGAATAATGCGTCATCGCAAGTTTACATTTAAGATAGGCCGTACAGATGCCCATCGCGCAGCAATGCTGGCCAACCAGGTGAGCTCCCTGATAATGCTAGGTGAAATCCAGACAACAGTTGTCAAAGCCAAGCAGTCACGCCGTCTCGCCGAAAAAATGATCACCTATGCAAAAAAAGGCGGCCAGCACTATGAACGGCTCGCCCTTTCAAAGCTCCGTGACAAGGCGGCAGTGAAGAAGCTTTTCGCCGAGCTCGGAAAGAAATATGCGGATCGCCAGGGTGGATACACCAGAATAATGCGCATCGGACAAAGACTCGGCGATGCGGCTGAAATCTGCATTCTCCAGTTCGTCGGCGAAGAATCTTCAGGCAAACCTGAAAAGAAAAGCCCGGCAAAGAAGGCTGACAAGAAAACTGAAGGCAAGAAACCTTCAGCCAAGGCCAAGGCCGAGGTAAAAGCCGAAGAAAAGAAATAAATCCATGAGTACCGCATGATTAAAACCCCGGAAATTCTCCGGGGTTTTTTATTTTAAATTTGATTTGACATGATAAATTTTATCCATAGGAGAAAATTTATATGACATTCGATTTCAACGGATACAATGTAATCGTCACCGGTGGCACTCGTGGCATCGGAAAAGCTGTTTCAGAGGCCTTCCTCAAAGCCGGAGCCTCCGTGACCGCAACTTACCATGGAAACCAGGTTGCCGCTGACCAGATGAAGCAGACATGGCAGGGATATCCTCTTGAAATCGTCAAGTTTGACATCTCCGACTATTCGCAGACCGAATCTTTCTTCAAGGAATACGACGCCAGGCACAAGTCGCTGGAAGTTCTCGTGAACAATGCAGGAATACGCAAGGACAGCGTCCTGGGAATGATGTCTCCCCAGGATTGGAATGCCGTAATATCCACGAACCTAACCGGCACCTTCAACATGAGCAAGTTCGCAGTCCAGAAGATGATGCAGAACAAATTCGGCAGAATCATAAACATCACCTCCCCTTCCGGAAAATTCGGATTCGCCGGGCAGGCGAATTATGCGGCAGCCAAAGCCGGACAGGTAGCGCTTACAATGTCTCTCGCAAAGGAAACTGCACGGCGTGGAATAACTGTAAATGCAGTTTCCCCCGGATTCATCGATACTGAATTCATTGGAGATCTGCCTGAAGACATGAAAAAGGCGTATATGCAGCAGATACCCCTGAAACGCTTCGGCAAGCCGGAAGAAGTCGCAACCTCTATTCTTTTCCTGTCCTCAAAAGAATCCTCCTACATCACCGGCTCAGTCCTGGAAATCACCGGCGGACTATAGTTGGCGGATAACAACTGTTCCCAGCTAAGGTATCCTTTTAACTTTAACACCGACGCCCATGTTGTATGCCATACGCATCAACGCCTGTCGCGCGGTCCGTCCGTCCTCGTAGCCCCATGCGGGCAGCCGTTTCCGGTTGCAGACCAGACCTTCTAGGCGCGCGTCGCTACCCATGAACCAGAGTATATCGGGATTGTGGTCGCGTGCATCCTCCAAGGAAAGTCTCCACTGTTCGTCGAGTGAACCTAGCGGAGGCCCATCAGGCGGCCAGGTCCAAGTCATGACGCCACGGGTGAGGAAGAGTACCTCAAAACCAAGTCGGCGTGGCTGTTCAATGCAAAAGTCGATCGTTGACAGCCGATTCTGACGGCGATCATAGATGCTGTCGTACGTTACTAGGCTCCAATCGGGCAGAGCAGCGCGGATACGCCCCAGATTGGTGTTTCCGACCATAACCATGTCGGCATTGCCCACCTCGGTAAGGGCTGCCATCCTACCCTTGAAACCCCTTGCTCGCACCGTCTTTTCCACGTCCTTCATTACGGCAATCCGACGTTCGGTAGTGAAATCGCGCCAGTGGAAGTACGGATATCCACGTGGCTCGAAAGGTTGTGCCTTGAGAGCGGCGAAATCCGGGCGTCCGTTGGTCTTAGCCCATTCGTTATAAAGGGGAACACGGTGTGGCGCCTCTCCGTCGCAGAACTCAAGTTCAACCACGATTCCATCGGCCTCTGCACCGAACAAGTCTGCTATTTCGTCGAAAAGCAGATGAATGCGCTCCTGGATGCCGGGTTGGTCAAGGTCGTAGCTCGTGAAGTCGCCCCAGGGTGGAATATTGCAGAGAGACTGAATACCAAACTGCGGCATCACGTAGCCGGTGGCGACCACTAGCAGCCATGTTCGGATATTGCGTTGCCGAGCGCCATTGAGGGCATAGTGGATGACGGCGTTGTCCGAGGCAACGGCCGAATTTCCTGGATCCTGCTCGAGCCAGGAATAGCGCGACCGGTATCCAGTTGTGAGCCATTTGACACTGAGGACCAGGGAGTTAAAGCCGCCCTCGACCATATCGTCCAGCAGAACATCCCAGTCGGCGTTCGTGTAATGCTCTAGTGATCCATGGCGCGGACATGAGTAATCCCAAAATCCGATTTCTTTCATCGCATCCCTCCCGTAAGGTTGAATCATATATGCTAATTATTGCATTTTTGCCATAATTTAAGATTGTCTATAATCTTCATTCTGGATTCTCATTACTGCGAGACGGGTCCTTGTCTGTTTCCTGAAGGCTCCGGCGAAGTCCTCAGGGCGCATTGACCCGTTCTCGATGGCTCCCCTGACCTTCTCCCGGTCCGGCGAACCAATCCTGTCAATGGCAGGCTCCAGCAGTTTTTCGAGCTCAGGAAGATTAGCCCGTATCTTCTTCAGGTCAGGCTTGAGAATCCGCCTGTATTTCTCCCCGAGCTTTGAACGCAGGGCGGTCTCGTCATATTCTATCTCCGTCTCCCGGAAGAATCTGATTTTAAGCGGAATGTCCTTAACCACAGGAAACCAGAAACCGTCTGAACATCTGGAGAGATGCCCAGAAATCTTTTCCTGGAGCGCCGCCTTCTCGTCCTCGAGTTCCTTCGAGATCTTCTGTATTTCAAGGTAGCGGAGAAGATTTGCCTCAATGTCTGGCGTAATCTTCGCCTCTATCCTGTCATATCCCTTCCTCTGGACCTGCTGATTCGTATTGACCGGTTCTTCCATAATTATCTATCTCCATTTATATTTTTACTTCCATAAATATTAGACAGGATAACAGGATTGACAAGATAATACTGGATAAAATCCATACAGATATTATCTTATGGTTTTGTTCTATTTCGTGTTTATCTGTGTGATTCGTGGGCAAGAAATGGAGTTTTTATGGGTTTTCTCGGGTTAGAAGGAAAAAAGATTCTCATATTCGGAATGGCTAACCGCAAGAGCGTCGCATTCCATATAGCCGAAGTACTAAAGGAATCCGGAGCCGACCTGATCTTTTCCGTACTCGGACAGGAACAAGTTTCCTTTGTTAATAAAATTTTTCCTGGAAGCCCTGTTCATATATGTGACGTCGGCAATGAAGACAGCCTTAGGGATCTCGCCTGTAAGATAGGGGATGGACAGGGAAAAATTTATGGTATTGTCCATTCCATCGCTTTCGCTAGCTATACCGACGGATTCAAGCCGTTCCATCAGACCAGGAAGGACGATTTCCTGAAGACGATGGACATCTCATGCTTCTCGTTCATCCAGATCGCCGGACTGTTCAAACCCCATATGGATCCTGATGGCTCAATTGTTACTATTTCAATTTCCACCACCCGCATGGCTGCAGAGAACTACGGATACATGGCGCCAGTGAAGGCCGCCCTCGATTCAAGCATATGCTTTCTCGCCAAGTCTTTCAGCGAAGACACTAGGGTCAGGGTGAACGGCGTAGGAGCTTCTCTTCTCAAAACCTCGTCTTCAGCAGGAATCCCTGGCTATATCGAACCTTACCTTTTCGCTGAAAAGGCGACCTTGAGGAAAGCTGCCCTTAAAACGGAGGAAGTTGCGAATGTCGCAGCGTTTCTACTGAGTCCGAGAGCCAGCGGAATCAATGCCCAGACCGTAATAGTGGATGCTGGAATGTCGGTCAACTATTTTGACAAGGCGATAGTGAAAGCGGCAGTAGCTGGAAAATAATCGAACCGGAGTATCGGCGATACGGAGAACCGGCGATGATCAAATTTGGGGGACAAGGTTCAAAAACTAAAAATGTAGGAGTTCACAGCTTCAGCTGTGTCTTATGAAAAAAAATACAGGCTTTAAACTTTCAAAAATAATTTCAAGGATAGGAAAAGGGGAGATGGATCCCCTGACTGCGCTTCACGAGCTGGGCGCCATCCATAGCGCTGAAAAACTCGATTTTGCAAAACTTGACCACTCCAGAAAGAGCCGTTGCGGCTTTCCGGAATTCGTCTATGGAGAGGGAAAGACACCTGAACAGATCATCAGGATCATCCATGAGATCAAAAAGCATGGACATCCTGCCTTGGCAACGCGGGTGAGCAAGGAGGCGGCAAAAATAATCCTTGATAAATATCCCTCAGCTTTTTATGATGAAAATGCAAAAGTCCTTAGTATTTTTTCCGGCTCCCGGAAAAAATTGAAAGGGAAGATCCTCATAGTCACCGCCGGCACAGTGGATCTCCC
>JANYBI010000035.1 GCA_025360875.1 Lentisphaerota bacterium | reverse complement strand
TTGATTTCTTTTTCGGCTTTCAGGTAATGCTTGTCGCCCATCTGCTTGATGAACAGGTCATAGAATGCCTTGGGCATTTCATAATCCTTCTTGAAGATGATTTTTCCCTGGGCGTCCTTCGATATCACCACGAAACAGCTGGGGCAGATTGAAAGCTGGACTGTCCCTTCTGCCGAGGCAAGGTCGACACTGTCCACATGATCGCACAAAGATGCGTCCTTGGGTTTTAGCTCCCCGATCGCAGCAGTGAACTCCTTTATGATCTTGGCATCTTTTATGACCACGGTATTTTTCATTGAGTGCAATGTGATGCTTGTGATCGAATCCAGGAACTTCTTGTCCAAGGGGAGTTTTCCCTGTGCTTCATTCTCGCCGGCAAAACTGAATGATGAGGTTGAAATCAGAACCAGTGAAATCAGTGCCAATAGCGTGTTTGAAATTCTCATGTTGTATTATCCTTTGTTTTATATGCATCGGGAAAAGAACGCGTCAGCAGAGTGATGCGGCTACAGCTCGGATTTGTTGTAGCCACGTCACTCTGCTGACGTGCTCTTTGAATGCAACCCGGTATAATTAGATATTATGTCACGATTTGCGGAATTCGCAAGTAATCAGTTTTCGCGAAGGAACAGTAAAGCTCGGGGACTCGTATGCGCCCGGGGAGAACTGCCCTGTGACCGCACCCTGGCACTGCCAGTTTTCGGCGCGGCGTTGTGCGACATTCGCAATCAGTTTCGTTTCCACCGGCTTGTCGATCGGGTTCCAGACATATGCTGTAAAACGCTCTGATACTGCCGGGTCATAGGCGATGGTCTGCGGAACAAGCACCGCTACGCGATCATCGCTGCTGGCGGCAAGTCCGCCACCGATGAACAGTGACAGCTGGAGCGGTTCAACTCCCTGATAGCAGGCTAGCATGGTCTGATCCCACGGATTCTCATAGGCGAGATATGGCAGCTTCAGGTAGAATTCACGTTCAGTCGCGAGACTGTCTATGGAACGGTAGACGATGGACATGTCGGGGCGGTAGAGCCGCTTGAGTGTCCGCGCCTTCGGGAACTGCGCAAGACCGGTATGCGAGAAGAGCCAGAGGACATCCAGCAGTCCTTCGCGGCATCGCCCTTCCAGGAGCAGCATCCCCAGCTGTTCCATTGAAAAACCTGTTTCCCATGGCGGAATCTGCGCGATCTGGTCGCGTCCGCCTGTGGAACCGTGGCACCAGCCGCGAGTGTCGAGATCGGGCGCCGGTGATTCGTTCCAGGCGATGCAGTGCATGCCGAGGAATAGGTTGGCGAAGCGCACAGCGGTATCGAGGTAGCGCGGATCCTTGAAGCGTTTCCCTGCCAAACAGTTGGCGGTGATGCCGATGGCGTGTCCGAACGGCCTGGCCTGGCCAGCACCGACCAAGTCGCCTTCAATACAGCAGTTGTAGCTCCAGAATTCGTTCTCAAGGCGGGCATTGACCTGGGTCAGCAGTTCCTTGGCTGCGGCTTCGTAACGGGGCGCGCTAAAAATGTCCGCGGCGAGCAAATTGACAAAAGCTTCCCATGACAGCATTCCGGCATCCGGCTTGCGTGTGGGCGAGGGATTCAGCATGGCGTTGGTACGGGCTTGCAGCATTTCTTCCAGTTTGGACATCAGCGAAGGGCGCAGACCGGAAATTTTGGCCTTGCGCAGAAGTGCGGCATACATCGGAGAGAATCCGATGGTCCAGATATTGCTGGGATCGTGATGCTTGCAGGCACCCTCAAATTGGATTTCAAGGCGTTCGGCTGCGGCGCTGATCTTGGGATCCTTCCAGACCTGTCCCAGATAAGCCATCGGGCCGGTGAACTGGCCTGAGAAAAATGCATTGCCGTTATCCCATTTGGGACGTGTGTGCGGGGCATAGACATTTGTGCCGCATTCAGGATTGAAGAATCCGGGGCAGCCTTCCGGTTTCGCGCACTGGTCTGCGAGCCATTGGGCGGCATCCACCCAGGAGGCGCCACGTGACTTTGCGACTTCGTAGGCGCCGATCTTGCCGTCCTTCGGAAAGTGTATGCGGCAGAGCCGTTCCCAGCCGTCGGCCATCCAACCGTCCCAGCGGTTGTCCGGAAGTTCGCCACGGAAATCGACGGTCACTTCCTGCTTGAGTCCACTGCCAGGTTCGACGAGGACGTTGGGATCCTTGTATAGAGAGTTGTTCCAGTTGACAGTGCCGATCAGATATTTCATGCCCCGGCGTCCGGGCTGGGACAGCAGTGCGGAATCCGCAAAAACCTTGTCGGCCGGAATGTCGGCCATGTTGCGTGTTGGCTGGGCGAACATGTCGTGGACGGAACAGACGTCCCAGTTGCCGATCAGCATTACGCAACGGGAATTGGAGCCGTCCGGCATTTTTACGCGGTGCGCCATCAGGGGGGAAGAACACTGGTAGGTGAGATGCGCGCGTCCGACGCGGCCATAGTACCAGAGCGGCTGCATCCAGCCTGCGCCATTGATCTGTTTGCCGCCCTCGTTGCGGTAGACAGGCTGCTGGCACATGACTACCTGGCTGTGTTCGTTGCCGTCATATTCATAGGGGGTTTCGTAGGAGGTCATGGCTTCCAGGACTTCGATGGGCTCACTCACAGGTATCAGTTCAGTGTAAACAGTGAAGCCGCTTTTCTTGTCAGCAGGCAGACTTACCCGGACCTGCCAGTCGACTGGCGTGCCTCCGAAAAATTCACGGCCGCCGAAGAGGAGGGAGTCCGAACCTTTGGCGCGAAGCTGGCCGTCTGTCACGCGGATTCCGCCGATGTTGAGCCATTCGTGATCCTTGAAACGCAGCATGGGGCGTTTTTCGGTACGGAACCATTCGGGACGGTAGTTGCCATCGCCGATGTCGGCAAAAGTGGCTGTCTGATTTCCATTGGTGAGAGTCAAATTCATATTGGACATGTACATCTCCTGAGATGTTGAGTGTGTAAATATCAGCGCTCAAGATAGTCATTTCTCCAAATAGGTCAAGAGCCTGATCCGGTTTTCCGGATACTATAATATCTTGACTTTCTGCTGATTTTAGGCTATAATTTAAAAACCGACAGATAAGTGAAGAGGGGGTGTAGCTGATACTCATGAATTACAAAATCTTAAAAACTCGTCTGTTTACCCTCATTGAGCGTGTGTCCAGGTAAGGTATTACAAACTAGATGAATGAAAGGTTTCATCCATACCAATTGTCCATTTCAGGTATGTAGCCTGACCACCGGCAGCAGCGGCTCATGGTTGTCTGTATGTCGAAGCGTGGTGACAAAGTC
>JANYBI010000034.1 GCA_025360875.1 Lentisphaerota bacterium | reverse complement strand
GGGAGATCCGTCAATTTCACATCAGGTGAACCTTCCCCCTGCTCCGCATTCCATTTGATGTTGTCCTGCTGGTCGGCAAGCCAGCGTTCCAGGTTCTGTTCGACCGTTTCCGCCGCGACCATCGCACTCTCCTCGTTCAAGGTAGCGATCTCGATATTCTGCTTTTTCTTGACAGCATCCCCGGCCTTCTGGAGTTCCTCGTACATGGAAACAAGCTCCTCCGCCATTTTGGAATTGGAAAAATCCTGCCTGCCAAGCTTTGACAGATCGTTGAAGGCCGCCTTGAAGAACTTCGAAAGATCCAGTTCCTTCGCTGAAAGATCGCCCAAAAGCTCCTCATTTTTTTTCGTCCAGTCCTCGGGATTTTTCTTGTCCAGCTCCTCGGTCTTCTCGATCACGGCCTTCTGTTCATCCTTGAACTTGTCGAGATCCTTTTTCAGGGCCTTGAGCTTATCGAGCATCGCCAGATCCTGCAGTTCCTCCTTGGTCTCCTCCTTCTTCGTCTCCATCTCCTTCTTCCCAAGCGCCATGAGATTGAGCAGCTCCTCCAGATTCGCTATAAGCTGTCCCTGCATGAGAATTATCTTGTTCAGCGTGATTTTGACATCCTCCTTCTTCCTCTCGGTGAACGCATCCTTGAACTCCCTGAGGATCTGGGCGGATATTCCGTTCTTGACATTGTCTATCCCCGCCTGCAGCGACGGAGTGATCCTGTTGCTCTTCCTGAGTCCTGTTGCGACGCCGGAGGCCGACTCGATCAGCTTGTGAACCTCGTTCTGCCCTGAATCAATCTGCGCAAGTTCGTTCTTAACCTTTATATTCTTGATTCTTCCTCCAAGCTGGTTCTGTACTTCCTTCTGCTTCTCAAGAGCCTTCATCAGGAACGAGTAGAGTTTCCCTTCCGCATCGTTCTTCCCGATTTCCGCGAGTATCTTCGAGTTGTCCACGATATGCACATTGAGAGGGATCTGTGTAACCCCGACATGCCCTCCGGGGAAATTGTCCGAAACCCTGGCCATGATCTTGTAGGAGGAGTTCGTGGCGAAAATCGACTTGTCGGCGGTAAGCGTCCATACTTCGCGGAGACTTTTCCTGTTCTGCTCATACCTGAACGATTTCAGCACTTTCTCTTCCGAGGGGGATTCCACATAGATGTCTATAGATTTGACGGCAACATCATCTTCGGCAAGAAGCTGGATCGGAACCTTCTCGCCGGGGAGCATCTCGATGTTCATGTTCGTATTGAGGAACCGTATTTCAGGGACACGGTCATCGACGGCGGTGAATTCAGTGGTCCAGGCGTCCCTGTTCTCCATGCCCTTTTCATTCTTCACGGACGCCTTCAGCACCGACGAGGATGAAAGCCTGTATTCAAAGTTGCCGGAATCGGAGAGGACCAGGCTCCTTCCGTTCGCGGAGAAGCTGGACTTGAGTCTGGGCGACAGGACCGATGATACCTTCAGCAGCGAATCCTTCAGTATCTCATTGTTGCGTTTCAGCTGGAGGGGATATTCCTTCTCCCCGGTATATTCCGGCGGCCTCACCGAGACAGTCACGCTTTCAAAACGCGGTTTCCTGACCACATTAATCATGAACCATCTGCTTGACTCGTGCCTGCTCCTGACGGAATAGCGCACCGGTGTAGTTACATTTTTAAGCTCCATGGAGAATCCGTTGTTGTCACGCTGCATTTCATACGAATCGACAGAATCCTGGTTGTTGACGACGAGGGAAAGTTCTTTTGCGGTCTCACCTCCCCTTGTCGCGCTGGACGAGATCCTGCATGAATCACCTTCTATCATCTCAATGTCTCCGGGCAGGACATTGAACTGCGTATAGTTCAGTGAAGCGAGCTGCGAATAAGGATTTATGAAACGGAACAGGGCGTTTTCCACATGCCTGTGGAATACCGCGGAATAGATCCCGAATATCAGAATGGCGACAACGAGGACCCTGGCTGCAACGATAAAATTCCTTGTCCTGAACACCGTAGAGACACGGATACCTATCTTCCTGCAGTTCTCGGAAGCCCTGCTGATGAAAAGAGATTTGATGGAAGGCGATATTTTTCCGTCCTCATCGAAACAGACCGCGTTTATTATGCTGTTGTCCCTGACTCCGTTTTCCTTTTCAAAGCCCATGGCGAGATTCCTGTGGTTTCCCTTCCTGAAGGCGAACAAATAGACAATCCAGCATGCCAGAGATAGATTTGAAACAACTATCACAACCAGGAAGAATATCCTGGTCCAGGCATTGAAGTTAAGTATGTTGTCGAGTGAGAAAAGACAGAAAAGCAGGAGTATGTCCGCCGATAGTACGGCTGTTAAAGCGATGACGGACTGCCGGACCTTCCCGACTGTCTCGTATCTATTTAAGATCCTGTATAAATCCCCTGTCACCATCAATGGTCTCCTGATTGATTTTCAGTTCAGTCCCAGGCTTGACCGCACCTAGTGACGGCGCGATGAAAAGCTTCCTGGTCTTGTCCGAGTCCTTCTGCTTGCATCGAATCATTATGAACCGCTTGTCCAGCTGCCATTCGTTTTCCGGCAGATGCCAGGTCATGAACTCCAGATGCCAGACGAAGATGCCATGCACCGGATTTCCCAAATCGTCAACGTAATC
The DNA here is from genome assembly GCA_025360875.1 of Lentisphaerota bacterium. Classification (GTDB taxonomy): domain Bacteria; phylum Verrucomicrobiota; class Lentisphaeria; order Victivallales; family GWF2-50-93; genus GWF2-50-93. The sequence continues at coordinate 2,257 of JANYBI010000034.1, read as the reverse complement.
ACTCCTCCTCTTGTAGGCAAGCGTCTTCGCGTAATCCCTGGAACCGTCCAGTTTCAAAAGCCATCTGTCCTTGAAAAAGTCATCCGTGAGCGGAAACACTTTCCTGATACCGTCAAAATCTCCGTCCTGCAACGGCTTACCTTTGATGGCTGACGGTATATTCCCCGAAATACCAGCAAGGACATTTGTGTCCGTGAGAATGCAAATATCATAAGATCCGGGAAGCAGATTTCCGAAATCGAATTTGCCGCCATCGGAAATCTTAGCTGACAGGACCGTCTCCCTTTCCACGTCGAACGCCGATACCTTCTCCAGTTTTCCAAGCCCTTCCACAGAACCCCTGATCGGAGCTGCATCCTTCACCTTGTTTCCGGGGAACTGAAGCAATACCGGATACGACACCTCGTTCATCGTCTGCCCCTTGTCGCCTTTGATCTGCCTCTGGAGGAATATCTTCTTCTTGCCTGAATCACCCTTGATGTTGAACGCCGCTGAAATTGCATGTCCTGTGACCACCGTTCCATCCACCAGCGTTATCTTAGCGATGAAATTGATGAACGGATATTCCTTCTCATCATAGTAGACTTTCTCAATGCTTCCCGACTCCTTGTACACCCATGGCTTTTTCATGTCGGCCGTTTCAACCTTGTTCTCTATAGAAAAAATGTCCTGGAGACGGAACTGTTTCTGGCGGCCCTCGTTCAACGGGGTCATTGTCAGGGGATTCGATCCTATCATAGTCAGGATTCCGGATACGACCGAGCCATCATTCATGGTGACAATTGCCTCGATGCTCTCTGGTTCCTTTTCCACTCCATATAGGGAAAAAGCCGAAACAAGGAACAGCAAGGTTACAAACCTTGATATCCCAAAGCAGAACGGCTTATGCCATGGTGATATTTTTAGATGAAAATTCATTCTATTTACCTACATATAATACGTTGCCGGATTCATCAGCTTACAGTTAATTCAGTCAGATTAGTCTGGAATGGTTCTTTTTCAGCCAGCTTAAAACATCGGATTTGAACTCCCTGACAAAATCAATGAGTTCATCGGCATCAGCTTCGGAAGCCCCGCCGAGATAGTCATATTCGACCGTGTTCCTCTTTGTCCTGCAAGTCTCAAGGTAATCCGAGTCCTTTTTCCTCCCGTTCCCAAGTATCAGGGGCATTGCCTGTATCGTCCTGTAATGCTGGAGATTCTTTTCCGGACGGTATCCTTCCGCATAGAGAAGTATGGTGCACAGTTTAAGGGCGGCATTGTATGCAATGCCAAATCTCCAGTCCGGAGATATTCCGCTTTCCGCATCGGCTATGTCCCTGTCACTATCTCGAGCAGGTTTTGGATGTCTTCCCTGGCGCACTTGTAAGGGCGCAGCCATCCGTTACTCAGCCAGTCTCTTAAGCTCATCAGCGTCTCCTGTTATGAAAATCTTCTCGGAGGCGTTTATCCGTCTTATGAAGGGATCGTCCAGCTTTGAACGCCTCCTGTATTCTTTCTCGTCAATGACATGCGGATTTATCTCCCTGCCAAGCACTGAAGAAACATTGGACAGTCTCGAAGAGATCCCCCTAAGACCTATTTCCCCAATTACCATCAGATCAATGTCGCTTTCAGACTTTTCCTCGTTCCTGGCGAAGGAACCGAAAACAAAGGCGCATTTGATTCCTGCCCTGCCCAATGAACTGCGCAGGATATCGACAAGCCCATGTGTCTTCAGGACAATCCTGTGCAGATCCTCGTACAATGGATTACTCCTGTTGGCCTGGTAATAGACCCGGTTGCCATCCCTGCGCCTTGTGACGAGCTCCATCCTTGTGAGCTTTTTCATCTCCTGCTGTACCGGCGCGATGGTCAGACCAGATCTCCTCTGTATCTCGCGCAGATGCAGTGGCTTGTCAGATACCCCGTAGAGCATCCTAAAAATCTCGGCCCTGCCTCTTGATGACAATATTTCCGACAGTAAATTCATTATTGTTCTCTTTTAGAATACATTAGTATTGTTTAACAATACAACTTCACTTTGATATTTCAAGCATATCTATCGCGGGAATAACGGAAATTTATCCCTTGACCGCAGATGAAGAAACCCTTGAATTGCCATTTCTGTGGTTGATTGTTTAGTCCGAAAAAAGTCTGTGCAAGTCTGTGGCGAAAATCTCATCACTCATATCAGGTTGAATCTCCTCCTGAGAATCCATTCGGCGACTAGAAGGGACAGAAACGCCAGGAAGAACCATGGCGTCTCGAAGACAAG
>JANYBI010000033.1 GCA_025360875.1 Lentisphaerota bacterium | reverse complement strand
ACCACGCTTCGACATACAGACAACCATGAGCCGCTGCTGCCGGTGGTCAGGCTACATACCTGAAATGGACAATTGGTATGGATGAAACCTTTCATTCATCTAGTTTGTAATACCTTACCTGGACACACGCTCGATAAGCGTAAACGCACTTTTAGTTTTCATTGCTCTTTCCTCCCCTGTTATTTCCTTCCAGTATCAGAGTGTCATAATAATTTTCCTAAGGAAAATTATTGTGTCACCGTGTCAGAAAAAAAACTTTGATACTCTGATACTTTTGTCACTCTGGCACTTTCCTATTCAATAACCGCTTCCCCCCATTCAGCAGGTTCAAGCTTGCTCTCGTTAGGGACGTCGTTCGTAACATTCGCAGAGAAACCGTTGTTGACCCAGTATGAACGTGCGGAGGTCTGCGAACCTGTGGCGTTGCCATAGATGATTCCCAGGTCCATCGGGAATGTCATCCCTGATTTCGGTGCGAGTCCTATGAGGGCCAGAGGGACAGTCACCACGGCCTTATATCCGGACGGAGTCTTCTTATAATCCAGCGCGACTTTGTCAGTCAACTCTATCGCATCAAAGGATTCCTTGTTTGCGGGAGATGTTAGAATTATTGGCTCGCCCTTGAAGTCCTTGATCTTCGGCCTGAATATGACGGCGACAGTCTTGTCCGCCTGCCTGCTGACAAGCAACCGTACGTCTCCCGGCGCCGAAGTTTTGCGTTTCGGATCGGCGGAAGGATCTGTCGCCAGCTGGATGTCGAGGCAGTTGCCGCCCTTGAATATCATCTTCTGGTCGGCGATCGCATTCACCAGTTCGGACGGACTGTTGACTTCATAGGAAACGTAAAGATTGTTTTCATCACAGGCCGCACGGGCTGTGAAATTGCGGGTGTTGTCAATTGCCTTGCCGACAGCTTCGGCAGTATCCAGCGACTTGCGGGTGCGTGCAATCGAAAGCTTACGGCTCTTCGCAACCTTTGCCGCGTATTCCGAAAGTGCGGTCATGGCCACTTTTACATCATCATCGCTGTGCTTGTAAGTTCCTCCCGGAAGATTCTTGACAGTGTCAAGGCCGAAAATTTCCATTACTCTGACCTCATGGGCTCCTGCGATCAGGAAATAGCGGTCCATCCCGTCGGGCTTTACAATCTGCCCCTGCATCGCTTCAGTGGCTATGAGATCCGGGCCCATCCCTTTGCCGTCACGGCCATCGCGGGTCAGCATCGCCACATAGACTCCGTCCTTCGTGAAAATGTGGTAGGGATTGAAATACGTCACCGCCCCGGTGAAATTGCCGGCAGTGCAGAGGGGCATTGTCAGGCCATGGAGTTTTCCCGGAGTGACAAGCGGAAGACCGAGGGCGTCCGGCCATGAAATGATTTCAGAGAATCCCCAGAGCAACTTGCCGTCGCGGGTCCATCGCGCCAATCCCGGCTTCTGTCCGGGATTCAAAGTATAGACGGTGTCATCCTTGTCATCAAGCCAGAGCGAAGTGCCATTGGCATTGCCGCCCTTGAAAGGGATATCCGTCTTCTTGGTGAAGTCATAGACCGGTCTGCCATCTGCGGCAAAACTTGCCGGCTTGTAGATCCAGCCAGCGTCGCACCAGGCATTAAGATCTTCGTCGATCCAGTTGAAAACAGTTTCGCCACGGCCTGCAGGCGACACCACAAGTTCCTCGGGCTGCACTTCCTGGTCGTTGTTGGCGTCCTGCCAGAGGAAGGCGCCGGCCTTGGTCTTTTCGTAAATATCCTTCATGACCGGATACGGCAGACCGCTGCCGTACTGCCCGAAAGCGACACGGATGGTGCCGGCAACTGGCTTGAACACATCGCCTTCTCGCATGTAGAGCATATTGCTGTAATCGCTCATGCCCCATGCGAACTGCTTGCCGTTCTTCGCGGTCATGACGCGCAGATGGCCGGCGTATCCGTCCGGCGTCGTGGCACGTATCATGTTCGGTTTCGTGGCGCGCCAGATGGTGCTGTACGGATAGCAGGTATTCTTCGCCCAGTCGATTTTCCATATGGTGTTATGGCAGTAGAGTTCGTCGGGCTTCCTCGGATCCATCCAGCCCCAGCCGAAATATCCCGCCGCGCCAAAGAACTCATTTTTCAGAGAACCGTCCGCCGCGTTCCACACGCTGAACCGTTTTGGCGAATCAAGAGTTTCCGCAACCCACAATTGTCCCTTGCTGTCAACCGTGATCCCGCCAGGCTCCAGGATCCCATCCTTCTCATATTTGCCTACGGCGGGCCTTCCGCCGGACTTGCCTATTGAACGCAGATATTTCCCGTCCTTGTCGAATACTGAAATATTCTGGAGCTTGCCACAGTTGGAAACAAAAACTTTTCCTTCGGCATCAGCGGCAATGCCCGCAGGCTGATCCAGATTCTGTTCTGCGAAAGTCGCAACAGCCTTGCCATTGACTTTCAGGATTTTGCCGCCGCTCACGACGGCCAGCGACTTGTCCGGACAGACGGCCATGCGTCCTGGAGAAGGTACGCTTATCGTATCCTTCGCATCTCCGCTCGCGGCATCAAAAAGGCCGATGAGGTTGCGCGCCT
>JANYBI010000025.1 GCA_025360875.1 Lentisphaerota bacterium | reverse complement strand
CATGAAGGAGTCCATCTTTTCACGATAGGGCAGCGAAAAGGGCTTGGAATAGCGCTCGGAGCTCCGGCATATGTGGTCAGGATAGACTTCGCTTCCGGCGATGTCATTGTATCCAAGGATGAGAAGGATCTCATGCAGGATGTACTTCATGCTGAAGATATTAACTGGCAGATTGCGGATTTCGCAAGCCGCGAGTTCAAGTGCATGGCACAGATCCGTTACAGGGGCAGGCCGGTTCCTGCCTTGGTCAGACATGAGGCTGGAGGAAGGGTGAAAGTGCAGTTTGATGTTCCGCAGCGGGCAGTCACTCCCGGACAGGCCGTTGTTTTCTATGAAGGGGACATTCTCATTGGAGGAGGCTGGATTTATTGACAAAATCCTATTTTTATCTGTTAAATTTTGAAATATAAGTTTATTTCTTTGGAAATTATGCTATTCTGTATCCTTTCATAATTTCAAAATCCATAAGAAATGCTAATTTAATCAACTGATTAATGTGTGATTTGGAGGAATTGGTGTCTAAAGTTTTTGTTACAGGAATAACAGGCCTTATTGGTAGCGCATTTTCAGCGATGCTTCTCGAGCGCAAGGAAAAAATAGAAATCATTGCTCTTGCAAGAGGTTCCGATGTGCTGAGCGCAAAAAAGAGGGTCAAGGATATCATCCAGCAGCAATGTGAGTTTGACGGAAGACCCGACCTTTCCGAATCAATATTGAAGCGCATACATGTGATAGATGGTGAAATTTCAAAGATCAGCGAGGATGAACTTCTCACTAAGCTCAAGGGTGTTGATCTCTTCTTCCACTGTGCCGCAGATGTGAATTTCGGCAAGGATCCCGAAGGCCGGACTTTGAAGACGAACTATGAAGGCACCAGGAAGATGCTGGATCTGGCGCACAAGCTGAAGGTCAAGGCTTTCCATTATGTGAGCACAGCCTATGTCGCCGGAAAACATAACGGCAAGGCTATCGAAGACGGACTTGTGGCCCAGGAATTCAACAACTCCTACGAGAAAAGCAAGTTCATGGCTGAACAGCTGGTGAGGAGCTCAGGCATCCCTTTCACGATATACAGGCCATCAATAGTCGTCGGAAGAATCAAGGACGGGAAAATCAGGAAACCTCTCGCATTCTACAGGGTCCTTGAATTCATGGCCAAGCTCAAGAAGCACCGCTGCTCCAAGATGAAGGTCAGCCCGATTGAAAAAGTGTCACTGAAACTCAGGCTCAAGGCTACCCCGTCCGACAGGATTTATTTTGTCCCCGTCGACTATGTACAGAGAAGCATCGTCGAGATATTCCTCAACAAGGCCGTGAAAAACAAGACCTACCATATTACAGGTGACAGTCCAGTCACCACCAAGATGATCGAAATTGCGGTCGGCAGGGCTCTTGGAATAACCGGAGTCACTGTTGAAGAGGAGGTCGAAAATCCTAATCCTGACGAGAAAGTAGTCCAGAAATTCCTCTCCGATTTCCTTCCATATTTTTCAACGCAGACAATTTTCGATGTCAAAAATATCACAGACGCCATGGGGCGTCCTTCCGCCGACTGGAAGATGAGCACCGAAAATCTTGAAAAGGTAATCCGCGGTTTCTATATGGAATATTATCCTGAGCTCGTGCATAACTGAGATTTGCATGCATCGATTCCGATTCCGATACCGACGGCGACCCCGATCCCCCATTAGATGTAAATCTTAACTGAACGAACATCGTTCAGTTAAGATTTACCCTGATTCTCCATATCAGGGAAATGATGAAGAATCCCATGGAGAAAAGGACGATCGTTGCGCCTGTCGCCGTACCGCAGTAATATGAGCTGATAAGTCCTGCAATTCCCGATACCAGGCTGATTGCCACGGCTGTCAGGGTATAGCTTGAAATGTTCCTGGAGATGTTCCTGGCTGCGGCCGCCGGCAGGATAAGCATTGAATTTATGACCAGAAGCCCTATCCATTGGATGCTGATCGTCACGACCAGCGCCACGGTGAGGGAGAATATGAATTCCACCAGCCATACGTTTATGCCACGGCTCTGCGCCAGCGGGCGGTTGATGCTCACGATGAACAGCTTGTTGAAGAAGAATATCCAGAGGATGAGCACGGCGGCCAGTGTTATTCCAAGACGTATCGTCTCCCATCTTGTTATCGTGAGAATGTCGCCGACAAGAAACTTGGAATACTTGTTTATGCCTCCGTATTTCGAAAGGATCACAATCCCGAGCGCAACGCTGAACGCCATGACAAGTCCGACTATCGTGTCCGTGGAAGCGGCGCTGTATTTCCTGAGGAAAGTGATAATGGCCGTCAGGAATGTTGCGAACAATATCATCGGCCACGTGGGATCCGTCAGACCGGCTACGGCCCCTATCGCTATCCCTGTCAGCGCGGCATGTCCCAGCGCCTCGGAAAAGAAAGTCATCTGGTTGTTGATCACCATGCTCCCGAGCAGGGCGAACAGCGGAGACACCAGGATCACGGCGATCAGCGCGTTTCTCATGAAATCATACTGCATCCATTCCACGAATATGTTGATAATTGAATCCATTGCCTTTTTTCGACTCAGTTTTAAGTTTTTGGTTTTAGGTCTGGGAACGGTCGTCGGTCTTCAGTCGTCTGTTTCTGCTCCTCTGCCCTCTGTCCGCTGCAGTTGCCGCAGGTCGGGCAGTCATGTCTGATAATCATGGACAATTCCTTTTCGCGCAGGATCTTTACTGGCGGATAATCCATTCCGAAGACCTTCCTGGCCTCGACGGATGAAAGCATTTTTTCAGGAGTGCCGTCGTAGATGGTCGATTTGTTAAGGAGAATCATGCGGTCTGCGAATTTCGCAACTTCCGCTATGTCGTGCGATATGAGGAATATGGAAAGGTCGAATTCCCTGCGTATACGTGAGACCAGCTTGTAGAACACCTCGATTCCTGCCTTGTCTACGCCTGCAATGGGTTCATCCAGCAGCAGCAGGTCCGGAGTCGGGCTGAGGGCCAGGGCAAGCATGACTCTCTGGAACTGCCCGCAGGAAAGCTGTGAGATTTTCCTGTCGGCATATTCTTCCGCCTCGACCAGCCTCAGCATCTCCAGGGCATTTTTCCTGGCGCCGCGGAAATGTCCGAGCCATAGCGGAAACTTTGAGCTCATGGAAAAGAAAAGATCGAGTACGCTCACCGGTGCCGTCTTGTCTATGTCTAGCTTCTGAGGCACATATCCTATCCTGGGTTTGCCAAATGACGAGCCGTCGGAATGGACGAAATGGAGTTCGCCGACATGCGGCAATTCACCTATCATAGCCCTCAGCAACGTCGTTTTCCCTGCGCCATTCGGGCCGATAATGGCGGTCAGTTCCCCGCAGTGCACATGCAGATTGATATTTTCCAGGACAGTATTGCCCCCGATGGAGACACCGAAATCCGAAAGGCGGGTACAGCAGCCACCGCAAGGAGGATGTGTTGCTGCCGGTCTTTTGATCTCTTCTACCACTGGATTTCCTTTCATTTCAATGCTTTTCCAAGCACTTCCAGGTTCTTCCCCATGATGTCCAGGTAGGAGTTGGCTTCCAATGGGCCTGAGACTGCCGGATCAAGGATATAGAGTTTCGCGTCCGTCTCCCTGGAAATGGTTTCAGCGCTCTTGGATGAGTACTGGGGTTCGGCAAAAAGGATTTTGACCTTTGATTTCCTGATAAGATCTATTGTATGCGCCATTTCCCTGGCGTCCGGCTCCGAGCCAGGTTCACGTTCAACCACTGCGGCAATCTTAAGCCCGAATTCCTTTGCGAAATATGGAAATGCCTCATGGAATGTTATGATGTCGCGGGTCTTCAAATCCTTGAGGGTTTTTGACATCCTGTCCTTCAATGTCTCCAGTTTTTTCAGATAGGTTTCCGCGTTTTTCGCGTATGCGGCAGCATTTTCCGGATCATATTTTGAAAGACCGGCGGTGATATTCCTGACCTGTCTCATATGCAGGCTTATGCTCACCCATACGTGCGGGTTTTTCACGTTTCCTGAGCTGATAAGTTCAATACCTTCGCTGGCATCTATTATCTTCAGGTTCTTCTTTTCCTGCACTATCTTGTCGAGGAATGATTCCATACCTGCGCCGTTGATGACGAAAATATCCGTCTTTGAAAGAGTTTTCAGATCTTCAGGAGTAAGCTGGTAGTCATGCAGGCATCCGCCAGTCTGTCCGGTCATGTTTGAGACAGTGACGTCTGGCACGTTTTCCGTGATGTTCAGCACTGCCACGTACATCGGATAGAAGGACGTGACAATCCTCCTCTTCTGGTTTTCCGCAGGGGCAGCCAGCGACCAGATGAGGATAGAAGAGATAAGTAACGATTTTATTGCTGTCAGTGAAATTCTCATGCTTATTTCTTCGGATGAGTTATGGTCTTTTTGTCACCTTTGCAGACGATATGGGCCGCATGGCAGTCATTGCACTGTTCTATGACGTGGCTCTTGTTGAATGACTCCCAGTGCTTCTTCTGGTCTGGGGTGAAAATACCGGTACCCGCGCAAAGCGGACATATGTTGTTGAGGGCGGAAAGAATTGCCGACCTAATGAATTCCGAACGGTTTGGTACGCTGTTCAGGGCGTTGAGCAGCGGACCGTCGACCTTGAACGTCATGACGACGTCTTTCTTTGCCATGATAAGAAACTCCAGATTTAGATGTTCCCTTTGCCATTACGGTATTACAAAATATTACGTTGTCAAGCATGTTTTGTGGAATTCAGATGTCTAACAGGTGTTTGGATCGACTTGAAATTATGGAGAAATATGGCAAATTTCCTCCAGTTTCCGAAATATTAGAAACACAGTAAAGAGGAGGATATGTGCTTATGAAGAAAATGATATTGGTGATGGCTGTTCTCTTATGCGGAGCCGTTCTGGTTTCCGCGCAGGGACAGGAAAAGGCCGCCGCACCAGCAGATCAGCCGGAGAAAAAGCCGCTTGATCAATGGACGTTCTTCCAGCTTGGTTTCTTTCCGGGATTTCCCGATGGCACAAAAAACTCCAATGTCTACGGGTTTAAGCTCGGTGCTCCGATGGAGACCGGATATGGCAGGGTGAACGGCCTTGAGGCTTCGGTCTTATACAGCGGCACTGAATATGTCAAAGGCGCCCAGGCTACAATGGCTGGTCCAGCAATCGGCAAAGAAATACATGGTGTCCAGGCCTCCTGGACCGGACCGACGATTGCAAGGACGGTATACGGACTTCAGGCAAGCTGCACGCTCAACATGGCCGACGAAGTGATAGGTTTCGAACCTGGACTTGCGAATATTACAAAAAGCCTTACCGGGTTCCAGGCAAGCGCCGTAAACATCTCCGAGAAGACCACGGGATTCCAGGCTGGCGCTGTAAATATCTCGGATAAGACTATTGGTTTCCAGATGAGCGCCGTAAATATGGCCAATGAGCTCAAAGGGTTCCAGCTTGGTGTATTTAACTACAGCAAGAAGAGCGGCTGCCAGCTTGGGCTTATCAACATCATTGAGGATGGATCGCTTCCATTCATGATAATCTTCAACATCAAATTCTAAAGTAAAGAAGGAGTGATATAATGAAAAAAAACATACTGACTCTTCTTATAATCGCATGCGCCTGTGCATGCTTCGCCTTAAACGTATTTGCGGATGATGGAAAAGCTGCACCTGCTCCAAAGGCGGCTGTTCCTCCGGTCGCCGCCCCAGCAGCACCCGTTACAGAAAATACCGCCTGGGATTTCTTCGAACTTGTTGTTTTTCCAGGAATACCTTCATACGCCATTGATTCAAATGTCAATGGAGTCAAGGTAGGCGCACCGATCTCAGGCGGCAAGGGGGTCGTGAACGGGATTGAAGCCAGCGTCATTTCGAGTATGACGGACAGAATCCATGGATTCCAGACTGCCGGTCTCTATGTTGACGCCAAGGAAATGAAGGGCCTTCAGTTCAGCATTGTCAACTTCACTGAAGAATCTGGCGGAGTCCAGCTCGGAATTGTAAATCTCAGCCAGCACAATGGATTCCAAGTCGGGATTTTGAACTATATCAAGGACGGCTGGATTCCCTATTTCCCGGTCATCAATTTCAAGTTCTAATTGAGTATATTCAAAAGGCGCGGTTAATAGCCGCGCCTTTTTTATTCCCAGACGCTTTTGAAATTGAAGTAGGAGGTATTCTTCTCGCCGGGGCTTGCGTTGGTGAAGTCGAAGAAGTCGGAAGATCCTTTGACCTCAGGCACGCAGATCGCAAAATCGGAATAGACACAGGTGAGGCCTGTAAGCCTATCTTTTTTCAAGACCAGGCTGTTACCGCGGGAATCTCGTATCTCGTCTTTTGCGGGAACCTCGGCGCGGGTCATCATCAGAGGAAGCCGTCC
>JANYBI010000011.1 GCA_025360875.1 Lentisphaerota bacterium | reverse complement strand
TTCCCCGCTTCGTTCGTACTGGCTAAAGACCAGGTGGTCGTCGCCTATTCCGACGGAAAAACCAACAAGATAGGCGGCTACAGCCGTCTGGACGGCGCGCAGATCTGGACGATGAACCTGCCTGAACAGCCAGCCATGAACCGCATGGCGCTGGACCGCGAGGGGCGCGTTCTCGTCGGACTCTGCGACGGCTCCATTATCTGTTTTGCAGGCTTCGGCCCATATGTCGACAAAACTGTCGCCACCAAGGATAACGTGACTTTCTCCTTCAAACGCGCGGAAGGCGGCCTTTCAGCCAAGGATTCCCCGGACGGTTCGATCCAGGGACTCTCAATTTATGATGCCTCGGGCGCGGCCAAGCCCCTGAAGGCGCGGATCGATGGTGCATCATTGATCGCCGATATCGCCGGCGTCTCATATCCGATGAGAATCGCCTACACAGGCACAGGAAACCTTGTCTCCAAGGGAGGTCCTGCGGCGGCATTCGAATGGAAGACTCCCTCCCTGCTGTTCCAGCAGTGCATGGGCAACAAGATTCTGCTCAGCGCCAACTGTCCGGTGGATAATGATGCCTGGAAGGACATGAATTCATATTTTGTTACCGGTGCGCTTGTCGACTCAGTCGTCGTGGAACCCGGCGACCGGACAATCAGCCTGACCACGGACATGGTATGGGATGTCGGAGAAAAGGTGACCATAGAGTATCCGGCCGATCCGCAGAGACTGCCGGGAGTAACGGCAAAAATGTCTTTCACAGCCATTCCCGGCCTGCCGGCCGACGAAGGGCTCATGAAGGAATTCCTCATCGGCGAAATAAGGGAGAACATCGATCCTGCAAAGATTTTCGACACCGACGATCTCGACAGGAAAGTCAAGCCCGCCATAGGTGAAAAATGGAAGCTCTTCAGGAACCCGTCCGGGATGTATGACCTGACAACCCTGGTCGGCAACAAGAGCAATATCCTTGCCCATGCTTGTGCCTACATCTATTCCGACGAGAACCGGAAGGTGCAGCTCTGGGCTGGCAGCGACGACGGCCTCCAGATCACCGTCAACGGCAAGATCGTCCATACCAATCCTGAAATGCGCGGTTGCACGGAAGACCAGGACAAGGTCAAGGACGTGGAACTGGTGAAGGGCTGGAACACTGTGCTGCTTGGCATAACGCAGGGCGGTGGCGGTTGGGGATTCTGCATGCGGATAAAGAATGAAAAAGGGGACGGTCCGCCTCTCGGGCTGCGCTATTCGGCAAGCCTGCCGCCTGAGAAATGAGTGAGTCTGACATCAATTCAATTGCGATTCGTGTTGCGAAGGGCATTTTGAAAATATTTTTAATCTCCCTTGGGTCAATTCCCCGGCACAAGGAAGATTAAAATGGCAGTTTTGACAGGAAAACCATTATCCTATGGGCCCATGGTTCGGGAACTTTCTGAAGCTTGTCAACCTCGGCGTTGATCGCATCGAGTTCACCGCGGTCCAACCAGATGCCTTCGCATTTCCCGCAGTATTCCAGGACTATGTCTGAGTAAGAAATGAAATTGACCTTTTTCAGTTTGATGTCATGGCAGTTCGGGCAGTAGAAATCGGATATCCTGTCCTCTTCGATATGATCGACTGAACAGTATTCAAGATCACCTTCATGGGGATGGGCGATTTTGTTGAGTTCGCCCTTATGGAGCCAGACACCGTTGCATTTCGAGCAGAGCTCAACGTTGACTCCATCATGTACCTGCGGCTCAAGTTCACATACTCCGCATTTTGGGCATTTCAGCTTGTTAGCCATTCACAGCTCCTGTAATTAAAGAACAAGATACTCTACCACAGAACACACAGAATACACAGAAAACAAATGTTCAATATTGAGATTTTTAATTTTTCCCGTGTGGTCTGTGTGTTCTGTGGTTAAAATATTTGTTCTTTTAAATGTCGAATTTATCCTGGAAATACTGCTTCAGCTTGTCGAGGCCGACCCTCTCCTGTACCATCGTATCCCTGTCGCGGACAGTCACTGCCTGGTCTTCCGCGGTCTGGAAATCATAGGTCACGCAGTACGGTGTCCCGATCTCGTCCTGGCGGCGGTAGCGCTTGCCGATGCTAGCGGTAACGTCAAATTCCGCCCGGAAATATTTCTTGAGGTTGGCACTCACCTTGATGGCTGACTCGGAAAGCTTGTTCGACAGCGGAAGGACAGCCACCTGCACGGGTGCGAGCTTCGCAGGAAGATGCAGGACAATCCTGACGTCCTCCTCCATTCCTTCCTTCTTTGTCGCGGCAGTATCTTCGTCGTATGCATGGCAGAGCAGAGCGAGGACTGTCCGGTCAACACCAACGGATGTCTCAATAACCACCGGCATAACCTTCCTGTTCTTCTCCTGTTCGAAATATTCGAGGTTCTCGCCGGAGAACTCCTGATGGCGCGACATATCCCATGTACCACGGTGGTGGACGCCTTCCAGTTCGCCCCAGCCGAACGGGAACTGGAACTCGATGTCGAGTGCGGCCTTCGCATAATGCGCCAGCGTCTCGTGCTCGTGGATCTTGAGTTCGTCCAGCTTGAACCCGAGCGTTTCCGTGTAATACTTGATACGTTCGTTCTTCCAGAACTCGTACCACTGCATCGCATCTTCCTCGAAACAGAAGAATTCCATTTCCATCTGGCTGAACTCGCGCGAACGAAACGTGAAGTTCCTCGGATTGATCTCGTTCCTGAAGGCCTTGCCGATCTGGGCTATGCCGAACGGAAGCTTCTTGCGGGCGGCGACTTTGACAAGATGGAAGTCGACGAAAATCGGCTGGCATGTCTCGGCGCGGAGGTATGCGACGTGCTCCTCATCGGAAACAGGGCCGACATAGGTCTTCATCATGAGGTTGAATTCGCGGGGCGGGGTCAGATTCTTGGAACCGCACGCCGGACACTTTGTCTGGTCCTCCATCTGGTCGACGCGGTGGCGCGCCTTGCAGTCGCGGCAGTCGGTCATCAGATCCCCGAACTTATCGAGATGTCCGGACGCCTTCCACACCTTGGGATGGCATATGATGGTTGAGTCGAGGCCTTCGACGTTGTCGCGTTTCTCAACCATTTCGTGCCACCAGTTCTTTTCGACCGCGCGTTTGAGGGCGGTACCGTACGGGCCGTAGTCCCAGAAACCGTTTATTCCGCCGTATATCTCGGAGCTCTGGAATATGAATCCTCTTCTCTTGCAGAGGGTGACGATCTTCTCCATCAGTTCAGGTGATTTGCTGTTAGCCATAGAAATATTCCTTAAATCATGTAAATTTGTTTTGAGCTCGGGAAATTACACTTGAATTGCGTATTTCGCAAAAGAAACCGCAAAGATTTCAATCATAAAGGCATATGGAAAAAATCCTTACAGAGAACCGGAAAGCGTTCCATGGCTACCTTATCTTAATCTGGCTAATAGGATACAAATGTCCGGCACTTGCTATATGTAATACTTTAAAATAGTATTGAATCGGATGGAGGCAACCCGGGATAATAAAATACTTGGGGCGTCGGCAGGACCGACAAGGTATGGATAGTGGTTCCGGAGCTACTTCCTTCTCGATGAAATCTCGCGTTTCATCTCCATGTCCGATTGTTTCTTCTTGAGGGTTTCGCGCTTGTCGCCGTGGGTCTTTCCCTTGGCAATCGCTATTTCAACTTTCACCTTGCCGTTCTTCAGGTAGAATTTCAGCGGGATTATGGTGTTGCCCTTTTCGCGAGTAGCCTGGACGAGCTTGCGGATTTCGCGCCTGTGCAGGAGAAGTCTCCGCTGCCTCACCGGATCGTGGTTGAAGATGTTGCCATGCTCATAGACGGCGATATGGCTGTTGAAGAGGAATATCTCGTTGTCCTCAGCCTTCGCATAGGCGTCGTTGAGGGAGATCGTGCAGGCTACTCGCGAAAAGGGCAACACCATAATCCCGCTGAAATTCTACCTGAAGAACGGCAAGGTGAAAGTTGAAATAG
>JANYBI010000009.1 GCA_025360875.1 Lentisphaerota bacterium | reverse complement strand
GAAAAATCTTTTGTTTTTAATCTCTCTTTATGATTGCGTAGCAAGCTTTGGACTGCGACACTCTCGTATCGTTTTGGATTCCACCAAGAACAGAATAAAAACAGCTTCGCTGTAAAACAAAGCGGTGTAGGGGCACCGCAGTCCAAAGTCAGGCCTAAGTTCCTGACGAAAATACAAGTCCAAATGAATCCGGTTAAGTTCATATTCCTGTCTGTATTCTCAATTTATATCCATTTATACAGTATTATACGCGGTTATACGGTCAAGACCGTATAACTTGCTTTCCATTTAGGTGTTGCCGGGTTTTACCAGATACAAATCCTACTATAACTCTCCCCATGAAAATTACCTTATCCGCAGAATAGAAAAAAGCTGATATATTCATAATGTAAATTGATAACTGTATTCGGATTGGTATTTTACGTGGTTTGATAAGAAAAGGGGTTTTATAAATGGGAAGAAAAAGGTTTGAGGAAATTTCAGGGGAATATGACGTGGTCGTCGCCGGTGGCGGACTGGGGGGGCTTACTGCCGCCAACATCCTGGCGAAGAACGGGCACAGGGTGCTCCTCGCCGAACACCACTTCCAGCTGGGCGGACTCGCCACCTATTTCAAGAGGAAAAATCACATCTTCGACGTCGCGTTGCACGGTTTTCCGATCGGAATGAAGAAGACCCTGAGGAAATATTGGTCGCAGGACATGGCTGACCGCATAATCCAGGTGAAAAG
Source organism: Lentisphaerota bacterium (assembly GCA_025360875.1). Classification (GTDB taxonomy): domain Bacteria; phylum Verrucomicrobiota; class Lentisphaeria; order Victivallales; family GWF2-50-93; genus GWF2-50-93. Next base: position 1,778 of record JANYBI010000009.1, on the reverse strand, counting down.
CATAAGGTTCGACAATCCCCAGTTCACTCTCGAGACCACTTTCACCAGGGATGATTTCACCGGGATACTCATCAACAAGTTCAAACTGAAGAAGGAGACTGTCGACGCCTTCTACAATGAGCTCGAATCGATGAATTTCTATGACGACAACAAGATGACCAACCGTGATCTCTTCAACAAGTATTTCCCGGGCAGGAACGATGTCGTGAGACTTCTCATGGAGCCCATCACCTATGCGAACGGCTCGAATCTCGACGAACTGGCCATCACCTATGGAATTGTGTTTTCGAACTTCATGAGCAAGGGCGTCTACACATTCCTCGGCGGAACAGATTTGATGATCGACATGATGGAGAAGGAACTCTCAAAGAACGGGGCCGACTTCTGTACAAAGGCCAGAGTTGAAAAGGTGATAGTTGAAGAAGGGAAGGTGTCAGGTGTCAGAATCAATGGACGCCAGATAAAATGCAGATCCGTCCTCTCCAACGGAAATATCCTCAGTACGATCCATGAATGGACCGGAGACAAGTATTTTTCACCGGATTTCATGGAGAAGACGAGGAATGTCAGATTGAACACGAGCAGCTGCCAGGTCTATATCGGGCTGAAGAAAGGCGAGAAATTTGATTTCATCGGGGATCTCCTCTTCACTTCGACATATCCTACATTCGAACCCGGAAAACTGCTTTCAAAAGACGTGACAAGCCGTACCTATTCCGTTTACTATCCCGAGATCAGGCCAGGATCCGACGACTACACGATCGTCGCCTCGATGAATGCCAGATACGAGGATTGGGCGGACCTGAGCCCAGTGGAATATGAGAATGCAAAGAACCATCTCATCGAGGACACTCTCACCGCTCTTGACAAATATGTCCCGGGAATCAAAGGCAAGATAGATTTCACCGAAGCCGCCACCCCAAAAACTTTCAAGAGATACACTCTTCATGGACTCGGTTCCTCTTTCGGGACAAAGTTCGAAGGGCTCGAGATAAGCATGAAGATTTCCGAACAGGTTTCCGGCCTTTTCCACGCTGGCTCGGTCGGCATCATAATGTCCGGCTGGCTCGGTGCCGCCAACTACGGCGTGATAGTTTCGAACAAGATAGATAAGTACTTGTGTAATTTGTAAGGAGTTCCCTTTATATTTTTGTCAGTTCCTGACAAAAATATCCATTGCGATATCGATCGCCTTGGCGGAATGGGTGAGGGCGCCGGCGGAGATATAATCGACTCCGAGTTTTGCGATTGAAGGGATACGGTCAAGGGTGATTCCGCCGCTGGCCTCCAGTTTGGCGCGGCCTGCATTTATCCTTATGGCCTTTTCCATCATTTCGTTGCTCATATTGTCAAGAAGTATATAGTCGGAGCCGGCATCGGCGGCTTCCCGGACTTCCTCGAGCCTGTCAGCTTCCGCCTCGATCTCCAATTTAGGATAAGCCTTTCGGGCCTTCTCAATCGAACGGCGCAGGCCTCCGGTTCCTTCGAGTCCGGCGAGTTCGCGGTGGTTGTCCTTGATCATTATACGGTCATAGAGTCCTATCCTGTGATTTGACGCACCGCCTATGGCGACCGCATATTTCTCAAGGTTGCGCCAGCCGGGAGTTGTCTTGCGGGTGTCGAGGATCTCCGTCTTCGACCCCGCCGCAGCCGCTGCGAATTTCGCAGAAATCGTCGCGACTCCGCTGAGCCGCTGGAAGAAGTTCAGGACAGTGCGTTCAGCTGTCAGAAGCGACCGCGCATTTCCTTTCACGACAGCCATCACGGCATTCTTCTTG
>JANYBI010000748.1 GCA_025360875.1 Lentisphaerota bacterium | reverse complement strand
TATCTGCCGGGTCTTGCACCGTGCTAGACGCGTCTATGGGAAATATGAAAAATCAGAAATGGCATCTTGGAAAAACAAGAGTCCTTCAGAGGGGAAGGCTCTTGAAAACAGTCAAATATTAATAGCTATGGGATGATAGTGTTATTTATTACAAGATCTTATGATCCGAACTTATGCTCTTGATCTCCTTGGATCCGAGTTTTGCTTTCGCAGCAAATTCAGGCCATCTGGAAACTGCTTCTCCAACCTGTTTAATGACCTTCTCAGCTGTGCCTATGCCAAAGCGTTCTGCAAGTTCCAGAATATCGGTTCTGGAGATTCCTGAGAATTTCCCATTGACCGACATCAGGTGCTGATGCGTCCATTCACTCTTGGGATTATAGGCATGCGTCACATCATATCCAGGTGCAAGTTGCCAGCCTTTTCCTTCGCGCATAATGAAGGAGAAGTTCTTGGGGTGATCATCACAATTCGCCGTCATCACATTGAAAACCATCCTCCTGAACGCCTCTTCCTTGGCAGAGTATCCCAGTTCCAACTGCCTGATCGCTAAGAAAAGCTGGCTGTAGTCGTGGCTGGCCTTCTGCTTGTAGTCCAGATGCGACATGGCGCACAAGGTCTGAAGATGGTGCTTCCGGTTCCCGTCCCTGTCAAAGCGAAGCGTCATGAAGTGGGCCCGTCCGTTTTCCTCCAGCAACTGGCATTTGGACATTTCAATTCCTGCGGCAACAGCCATCAGGTGATAGGCATATTCGATACGTCCATAATCCTGTGAACCTCCAAGTTCCTTGTCGGCTCCCATGCCGTCGAACTTGAGAAGCCAGTGCTCATATCCGGACTCCACATCAAACTGTCCCGACCTTATTTCCCTTGTCTTCGGATTCCACGCTATTGCAGCCTTGGCGCGGGCTCCGCCAGCCGAGGTCCCAACCTGGATTATCTGCATAAGGGCAGCCTTTGACAAGTGGTCTTCCCCGAGACGACCGTGCATGGCGCTGCGGGCGCTTTCAATCAGGTTTGACAGGTCGATAGCAGTGCTTTTTGCACCGGCGGGACTACTGCGCGCAGGCTTGAACTCCAAAGCTCCGAACCCCCTCTTTCCCATATAGGCAAGACGGTCCAGCGCGGTGATATTTGCCTTGTCAACACCCTTGCCCGCCATCCAGGCGTCAATCAGGCTGTTGCCGAAATCATCCGGAAGCGCATCTGCCAGTAATGCCGGCAGGCGCTTGAATGTAGGTTCGGGCAGGTCAGTGAAGATGAACGGCTCTCCCGCCCCTGATAATGGCATGCTCAGCGGAGCCAGCTCGATGCCGGACGCGATAAATGCCGGCGCATATTCAAATGCATAATAGCCAAGCCGGGGATCCAGCGCTACCGCACCGACGGTCTTTTCCCAGATACGGACCTCTATTGCCGAAACAGTCTTATACACTTATCCCCCTTTTTCTCGACACCCTCTGCCGGACAGGCTTGGATTTCAGCATCTGCATAGGGCTGATTGAAACCTGAGGCGTCAGGGTACCAAGCCATTCGTCCCTCTCCAGGGTACGCAGCGCTTTGATCAGAGATGTGAGGGTTGCCCCTTTGCCGGACTCCAGCCTTTTCACAGCGTTAAGCGCTATTCCGGCCCGCTCCGCAAGCTGCAGCTGGTCCATGTTCTTGCGAAGCCTCAGTACTCGCAACTGCTGTCCGAGTTCAGATTCCCATTCCCTGTGTGTAATCTCTCTCTTCATTAATAGCCTTTATTTAGTCTATTGATATGATAATAACCATATAATATACTTATTTTAGTCTATTACAAGTATTGGACTCATTTCTTGTGCAATGGGTCAGATCTTGCTGCATGCCGGATTATTTACTCACATCCAGCCTCTTGAATTATCAGCTTGCAATGAGTATGTTATAACCGGCAATCAGATGCATCATACAGACAGGCATCACTCATGCGTGAAGAAGAATTATCCGGACGCAGTTCCTCAATCCCTGAAAGGATGAAATGGAAGACGGGAAACAGAAAGTCAGCTTTTCCATCCGGACTAAAATGTCAGTGCTGGTGCTGGCTCTGATCCTTGTCTCCATATTGTCGACCGGCAGCATTCTCTACTGGCATGCCAGGGAGATCATTAAAGAGAGGATCTTCTCGGATCTGTCTGTTTTTCTTGATTCCAATGAAAATCAGCTTCTTTCCACTCTCCAGCACGACTTTGACCTGGTCGATCTTGTAGCTTCAAGGAGAATCCCCAGGGAACATCTTCTCAGGATTATTTCCAAGGAACCGGATCTCGGTAAATATGAGGCGGACACTCAGAAGACCCTGAAGGATGCAATGGCCTCGGCCCCTGTCATAGACAAGATAGATGTCGTTGATCTCGATGGCAGGATAGCAGGTTCGACGGCAGTCCAGGACATTGGCAAAAATATTTCGGCATCTGACGCATTCAGACAAGGCAGTACCACGAGATTTTTCAGTGGATTTTATCCGTCTGCCGGAACGGTCATGTTTGATGTTTCAGTTCCCCTGATCAATCCCGGAGAAGGGAAAAAGGACATGGTCGGAGTCCTGCAGGTACGGATCCGGGCGGATAATATTTATAAGACATTGGATGAGTCTGGGCATGCTTCCAACGAGGACGTGCTGCTTGGAAAGATCTCCGGCAACGATATCCTGTTCCTCAACACCATACGCACCATTCCGGATTCAGCGTTCAAATACCGGGTTCCCCTTGATTCGAAACTTGCAGAACCGATGAGGCTGGCACTGAAAAAAGGAAATGGGATAATAGACGGAATAGGTGTTAAAGGTGAAAGAATACTGGCGGCATACCGGTATGTCCCATTAGGTGAATTAGGACTTGTAGCGAGAATCACCACGGACGATGCCTATAAGCCTATCAACTTGTTCTTGAAATATACTCTTCTGGTGATAATTGCCTCCCTAGTGGTGAGTTCGATCGCCGTATTCTTCTTCTCCAGATATATTACCGCCCCCATAAAGGACTTGCGTGAAGGGACTGAAAGGATAAGCGCAGGTGACCTTGAATATTGTCTGCCAGTCAAGACCCGTGACGAGATCGGACTTCTGGCACAGTCCTTCAATGGGATGACGCAGCACCTGAGGAAGATCACTGCTTCGCGGGATGAGCTTAACAGGGAAATAGCTGAACGGACACGGATGGAAAAACAGTTGCGGGACAGCGAGGAGCATATGCGCGCCATTACCGACTCCGCCCAGGACGCCATCCTCATGATGGATTCTGAAGGCAGGATATCGTATTGGAATCCTGCCGCCGAGCGTATTTTCGGCTACTTGAAGGACGAAGCCATTGGACAGAACCTGCATTCGTTGATAGTACCCGCCAAGTATCATATAGCACACCATGCCGCCTTCCCGGAATTTCAACGGACTGGACAGGGAGGCGCAGTTGGCAAGACACTTGAATTGGAAGCCGTCAGAAAAGATGGCAAGGAAATTTCCGTCCAGCTTTCGCTTTCAACGGTCAAGATGGATGACTCATGGCATGCTGTCGGGATTCTGCGCGATATTACTGACCGCAAGCGGGAGGAGGAGGAATTGCAGGAAACCAACCGTCAGCTGGTGGCCGCCTCAGCCCGGGCCGACGCGGCCAACGCCGCAAAAAGCGATTTCCTTGCAAACATGAGCCATGAGATCAGGACTCCGATGAACGGAGTCATGGGAATGATCTCGATCCTGCTTGATTCCGGTCTCTCCCCGGAACAGAGGAAATATGCCGAGACGATCAGGCTGAGCGCCGAATCCCTTCTGACGATCATAAACGACATACTCGACTTTTCAAAGATAGAAGCCGGTAAACTCGAACTGGATGAGACTGATTTTGATCTCAGCCTGCTCATGGAGAATGTCATGGACATCCTTGCGGTCCGGGCCCAGGAGAAGTGCCTTGAGCTCAACTGCCTCATGAGACCGGATCTTCCATGCGCCCTGTACGGTGATCATACAAGGCTGAAACAGATTCTGATCAATCTGATAGGGAACTCGATGAAATTCACCCTGACCGGTGAAATCATCATCTCTGTCGAAATGAAGAAGGATGGAAACGATAGCGTACTTCTTTATTTTGAAGTCAAGGATACGGGGATAGGAATTCCCGTAGACAAGATAGATTCACTGTTCAGCGCGTTCACCCAGGTCGACTCGTCCACCACCAGGAAATTCGGCGGCACAGGCCTCGGCCTTTCAATTTCAAAGCGCCTTGCCGAAAAAATGGGTGGTGCAATAGGAGTGTTGAGCGAAGAAGGGAAAGGCTCCACTTTCTGGTTCACGGCGCTGCTTAAGAAACAGACCAGCCAGCCTATGTCGGCAAAAGCGATGCCGGCAAGGTTCCATGACGTCAGAATGCTCACGGTTGACGACAATGCGACAAACCGCCTTGTCATGAGCACCCTTCTCAGCTCTTGGAATTTCAAGCATGATGAAGTCGACAGCGCATCCTCCGCTCTCGCCACGCTACGGGCCGCGAAAAAATCAGGAAGCCCGTATCTGATAGCGTTCCTGGACATGCTTATGCCTGATACCGACGGAGAAACGCTTGCAATAGAGATCAAAAAGGATCCTGAAATATCCAATACGGTCCTAGTAATGATGTCATCTGCAGGCCCGATCCTCGAAAGGAAATTCCGGGAATCAGGGCTTTTCGCGGCAAACTTCCCCAAGCCGATCAGGAAATCACATCTCTTCGACTGCATAGCCACCCTCCTCGGAGAAGAAAGGCTGGCGGAAGCAACTCCTCTGGAGACCCGCAAGCCGATGGAGAATGCGGGAAATCTTAAAGTACTCCTCGTGGAAGACAACGAGATCAATCAGAAAGTCGCCTGTGCAATCCTTTCAAAGATGGGGATTGCCCCTGATATCGCCGTCAACGGTGCAGAGGCCGTGAAGATACTTGAGTCGAAAAAATACGATCTCATCCTGATGGACGTGCAGATGCCGGTGATGGATGGTTTTGAGGCCACAAGGGAGATCCGCGACAGGAATTCGAAGGTCCTCGACCACGACGCCCGCATAATCGCGATGACCGCCCATGCCCTCAAAGGCGACAAGGATAAATGCATCGGGGCAGGAATGAACGACTATGTTTCGAAACCCGTGGATCCCGGAGAACTGGCAAACGCGATTTCACGCCAGACTTCAGGCAGTCCGATATCCTTCGGAAGTGATACAGTCACCAGGTTAAAAAAGGAAAAAGGGACAGTGAATCTGGATATTTTCAATGTTGACACCCTTTTGGAACGGGTTTTCGACGACAAGGATCTTCTCAATGAGCTCATCGACCTCTTTTTCAAGGACGCCCCGAAACTCATGTCATCCATAAAAACCTCCTATAAGGCAGGAGATCTCAAACAAGTCCAGAATACAGCCCATACCATAAAAGGAATGGCAGGAAATTTTTCCGCCGAAAGCCTCCAGAAAACCGCATTCCAGCTTGAGCAGACGTGCAAGGCTGGCGATTTTGCAAAAGCGGGGCTTATCATTGACACTGTTGAAATGGAGTTTGAACTCCTGAAGAAGGAAATCGGCAAGCTCAAGAGGAAAAGCTGAGTAGTCAATAAGCGATTTCGCTTCCATCCATCTGCTTACTGCAAATTGCGAAATTCGCATATGTCGCGTTGCTATGCTCGTAAATCAAATCTCTTCGCAGGGACCCCGTCCATGCGGCGGGGCTGACGGCGAACTCCACATCCAGACCACCTATTACAGATTGCCGATAAGACCGCACGCTAAAGCTGTGAACTCCAACAAAACACCTTCCTCATTGCTGACTGCTTAAGTTGGAGTTCACAGCTTTAGCGTGTCTTCAATTCATTTTGTTTATTCCCATTCCTTGACATTGCTGCCTAACCGATATAGCCTTTCCGCGTAGTGTATATTACCGGGTTCTCAACATAGGAAGGAGACATTGACAATGAAGCGGAATAACTGTTGGGAAGTAAAGAAGTGTGGAAGACAACCAGGGGGTAGTAACGCAGAAGAACTTGGCATATGCCCATCTACATTGCCCAATGAATATGACGGTGTCAACAAAGGCAATCATGGTGGCAGGTTCTGCTGGGCTATTGCGGGAACTTTGTGCGGAGGAAAAGTACAGGGAACATATGCCATGAAATTCACAGGTTGCCTTAATTGTGAGTTTCTTAAGCAAGTGAACGAAGATGAGGGCCGGGATTTCGTTCTAAATCCCCCGAAATCCAAAGGTAAAGGGGACCTCTGAAACATAGATTGAACGAGGAATAATACCATCCATCTGCTTACTGCAAATTGCGAAACTCGCATTCTTTCATTATCGCCGTTTCGCCCATTCTTAACTCTGAATCCTCAGGAAGACTTCTTTATCTTCCTCAGTTTGAATGCAACCGAATACGGACGGGTCCTGCTGTTTCTGAGTTGTCTCTTATTTTCAGCGAGACGATATCTTTTCTCAGTTATCCTCGGCTCCTCGAAGTCGGTGACATCAAATCCTGCCGTCTTGAATGCTTTCCAGTAGTCGGAGAGGGGCCGATGGAACCAGATGAACTCGGAAGTGAAATGCCCCCACGCCGGATCAATGCACTTTTCCTGCTGGAAATATGGGAAAGTCCAATGGTAGTCGATATTTTCCTCATTGCCGAACGAAGTGGCGCGTCCCTGCGGAAAACATGGGTGGGAGAAAATGACAATGGCAATTCCGCCGGGCTTCAGCACACGGGAGAAAGCTTTCATAGTTCCCTCGAGATCGGGAGTATCCATAAGGACATAGTTCGAGATGATCATGTCAATTGAGCTGTCGGCCACGGTCTTCAGCTCGTTACAGGAATCGATGCGGAAATCCATGCTGGGAGCCTTGGATTGCGCGACCTGGATCATCCTCCTCGAGAAGTCGGTACCAATGACCTTTGCGCCACGTTCATGCAATTTGCGTGAAAGATAGCCCGTGCCGCATCCCGCGTCGAGAACTGTCAGATCTTTCACCTCGCCGGCAAACTCCCAGAGCACAGGATCGGAATTCAGGAAGCGGTTGCTGTCACCTTCATCCCCGACCTGCGTATCCCAGTCATCGGCAACACGGTTCCAGAACGCCCGCGTCTCTTCAATCTCATCGCTTTTCATTTTTTCCGTTCCCAGCGTTATGCTGTAGTCTGAATGAAAACAGTTAAAAATTATGTTCTGACTTTTTCTTTACGTCAGGAGCTCCGTCCTGACCTTGGCCTGTCGCGCCGTAGCCCTGGTCGCCGTAGGCGCTGCCAAAGGCAGGTAAACATCTCAGCGAAGGCTCTGCGCAGATTCAGCCATGTTTCCTGCGAAGCGATGCTTCGCAGAAGAAAAGCGGTATCTTCCGCCTTCGCTGAGATGCTACGGCGCGACAGGCCGTTTCACTCCGCTGCCGCACATCCATGTGATTCGCTTCCCACTTCGCCATTCGGTCTTCCGTCTTCGCAAGGCCTACGCCGTGACAAGACGAGGGACACGTTGCTCATCATAAAACCATTTTAGTACGGATCAATTTTCTCCTCGCCTCTTTTCTGAAAACTTTTGCTTATTTTCTTCCTTTGCGACTTTGTGCCTCTGTGCGAGAATAGTTCTTATGATATCCTAGAAACTTCGTTGCAACATGTGGAGCAGATGTGTAGGGGAGT
>JANYBI010000733.1 GCA_025360875.1 Lentisphaerota bacterium | reverse complement strand
TCTCAAGGTGAAGCTCTCCCATTCCAGAGATGAGGTTCTGCCCAGTAGCATCATTTCGTTTCACGCTCAGGGTGGGATCCTCGCGGCAGAGCATTTCGAGAGTTGAATTGAGGCGGTCCCTGTCCTTGCTGGACTTCGGTTCGGCGGCGATGGATATTACCGGGTCAGGAAACACTATCTTTTCAAGGAGGACAGGACGGTTGACCGCGCAGAGCGTGTCTCCGGTGAACGTATTGGACGGGCCGATTATGCCGATGATATCTCCGGTACCGGCCTCTTCTATGGATTCGACATTTTTAGCATAGAGCCTGAGTATTCTCTTGATCCTGACTTTCTCATTCGTCCTCGTGTTGACAAGCGTGTCGTTCAGCTTGAGAACACCGCTGTAGGTTCTCATGTAGAGGAGATCGGCGCTGCCGCTTGCGACCAGCTTGAAGACAAGTCCGCAGAACGCCGGATCTGAATCCCTGATTTCAACATGTTCGCCGGTTTTCGGGTTTATTCCAGGATGGACATCCCTGTCATTGGGACTTGGAAAATAATCGCAGACTGCATCAAGAATAGGCTGTATACCAATATTTCTCTTTGCGGAACCTGTGAATACCGGTACGATCCTGTTTGTGATCACAAGCTTGCGGATCTCGGACTTGAGTGTCTCCGCCGGGACATCCTCCTCTGAAAGGTAGAACTCGGCGACTGTATCAGAGAGATCTGCGACAGTCGAGAGCAATTCCTCCCTTGCGGTTTCCGCTTCGGAGACGGATTCAGCCGGAATCGGCCCATATACAACGTTTGAGCCATCGTCACCCTCGAAGAAAATAGACTTCATCTGTACGAGATCTATGACTCCTTTCAGATCTGATTCGCTTCCTATCGGAATTTGGAAAGCTGCTATTTTGACTGCGGAGAACTTGCTCTTTATCTCGCCCAGCACCCTTTTGAAAGATGCGCCGGAACGGTCAAGCTTGTTGATGAATGCGATTTTCGGGACATTGTATTTTGTCGACTGCCTCCAGACTTTTTCGCTCTGGGCTTCTACTCCCTCGACTCCGCTGAAAATCACTACGGCTCCATCGATGACGCGCAGGGACCTTTCGACTTCGACAGTGAAATCAATATGTCCGGGGGTATCGATCAGATGGATAAGATTTGAGATTTCAGATTTCTTCCACTCGAAGGAAGCGGCCGCGGCGACTATGGTTATTCCTCTTTCTCGCTCTTCCTCGAGGTAATCCATGACAGTGTTCCCGCTGTCGACTTCACCGAGCTTGTGGGTTCTTCCGGAATAATAGAGGATTCTTTCGGTAACAGTTGTCTTGCCTGCGTCGATATGGGCGATAATTCCAATGTTCCTTATGGAGTCAAGATCCGTGGAGGACGAATTGTTATCTTTGTATGACATAGGGGTTCCCGCAAGGAAAAACTTGAAAGAGCTTGATTATTTTTTCAACTCGATCCTGTCTTTGCCAATGATGCAGATCGCGCGCTGGGTTGTCAGTATGACTGCACGTTTTGCCGCACCCTTTGACATTACGAACGCGACGATGAAGGTTGCCACGCAAAGGACGCCGACTACTATGAGGCCCATGGTGCCGAGGAAAACAGCGCCCGCACAGAGAACGACCGGTATGGAGGCGAGAACTGCCGGAACTGCCGGATTCTTGCTGTCTTCCTTGTAGGCGACAGCTTCCTCGCCCTGTTTAAGCTGCACACTTGTCCAGGCCGGAAGCTTGACATTGGCGTGCTGTGCTGGAACGCCCTGGGTTGAGGTGGTCGGAGCCGGAGCGGGAGCGACTGGATGTGGCAGGATAGGAGCGGTTGAATGTGCTGGTGCCGGAGCAGCCGGAGCCGGAGCGACCGGTCTTGCCGGTGGCGGTTGCGGAGGCGCAGGAGGTTTTGCAAAGGTAGGTTTCTGTGCTGCTGGTGCCTGCGCAGGAGCTCCACCAAGCATTGAAGCAACTCCAGGAGCTGGCTGAGGAGCCGGCTGCTGTTGAACTGGAGCAGGTGCTGAAACCGGTCTTGCCGGTGCCGCTGGCTGAGGAGCCCGAGGCTGTTGGGGTGCCATCTGTGGTGCTGCCTGCTGAGGAGCCATCGGTGGACGAGGAGCCACCTGCTGTTGAACTGGGGCTGGTGCTGCAGGTGCTGGAACCGGTCTTGCCGGTGCAGCTTGCTGGGGAGCCATTGGCGGACGAGGAGCCATCTGCTGCTGAACTGGGGCTGGTGCCGCAGGAGCCGGCCTTGCAGGAGGAGGTGCCATTCGGGGCTGCTGTTGCTGCGGTGCTCCCCATGCGCTAGGCTGCGGCGGTGGTGGTGGCGGCGATGATGGTGGCGGTTGGATGCCTAGTCCAACTCCGGGAGCCTTGTTGCCAAAAGTGAAACTGTCCTTAAGAGTCGGAATCATTCCGATGCTGGAACGGGAAAGCTTGACAGTATTGGTGGCGGTAGAAGTATAATCCGTGGCAGGAGCGACCCCTTTGATGACACCCGTATCAGTATCAATCGCATCGGGTCGTTCTTCAAGTCTGGGAATTTCAAAAATGGCGGCGCATTCCGAGCATTCGGCCGCCTCACCGCTTAATTCAACAGGCACAGAAAAAACAGCGTTACAACCCGGACATGAAACTTCAATTTCTGAAGGCATATGCTAAAACTCCAAAACAGGCTGAAAACTATTTTCCAACTGCTTCCTTTTACTCAAAAGGAACCTAAAAAAGAAAAAAACTTTCATTTTCGAAAATTGTGAAATTTATAATAGCACCTAAAAACGTTTGTCCAAACCATAATTTCTACGAAAATTCAAATTTCTTTTAAGTCAATTACGTCTCCCAAATCTCTTTTCCAGCTCTTTATAGGAGATGTTTATCACAACCGGCCTTCCATGCGGGCACGAAAAGGGGAGTTCGCAATGTGAAAGCTGATGGAGCAGCGATTTGGCCTCTTCGAGCGAAAGCGAGTCATTTGCCTTGACGGAATTTCTGCAGGCTGCCCTGGCTATTGCCGCCTCGTCGATGTTTCCGGAAGATTTCCCTTCTTCCATAAGTACTGAAAGCATGTCTGAGAAAAGTCCCTTGAGATTGTCCTGAGGTATGCCGTCCGGAATGGAATTGATTATAATCGTGTTTGCACCGAATGATTCAAATTCAAAACCGATGCTGATGAAATGTGGCCTGTGCTTTTCCAGGAAAATGACTTCAGACCGGGACAGCTCGGCTGTCAACGGTATGAGCAGCTTCTGTGAGACCGTTTTGTCTTTCCTCCGCCTGTCCAGGATCTTTTCGAACATTACCCTCTCATGAGCCGCATGCTGGTCGATGATCACGAGTCCGCCGGATGATGACGCCAGGATGTACGTCTTCCCCAGGATGGCGATTATCTTGAGTTCTGAAACCGGGGATGGCTCCTGAGGCTCAGTTTCTACGGGTGGAGGATTCTTCTCGGGAGTTTTTTCCATTGCCGGGATCTTTGAGAATCCTATTACATCCTCAACGGTTTTCCCGAGACCGTCCAGCGTGCCCTGCAAGTTCTTTTTGGGGACATAGGAGATGCCCGCACCCGCAAGAATTGATCTGAACGGTATATCCTTGGATACGGACATTGTAGGCGACTGCGAATTCCTCAGCGAGTCCCTCAATGATTCGGCGATAAGGGATGTCACCTCCCTTGATTCCCGGAACCTCACCTCCCTTTTTGCGGGATGGACATTCACATCGACGAGCGAGGGGTCCATTTCGATGAAGATGAATACCGGGGGATATCTGCCCTCATTCGCCAGGGAGCCATATCCCTCCCTTATGCCTGCGAAAGTCGCAGGCGACTCAACCGGCCTGGAATTGATGAAGACCCTCTGTTCCCTCCTTGAATTCCTAGTGAAACCATGTCTGGCGATGAATCCACTTATCTTATAATGTGCGGTGGACGCCTCGAGAGGGATTAGGTTCTCCTGCATCTCCTTTCCGAAAAATGTCTGTATGCGTGGCAGAAGACTTGCGCCTCCCGGCGATGAGAAGACCTGCCTGCCGTCAAATATGAGTTCAAATGATACTGCTGGATGACCGAGGGCCAGAGCCCAGAGAGTTTCCTGCATATGTCTTTCTTCGGTACCTTTGCTGTGAAGGAATTTCCTTCTGGCCGGGGTGTTGAAGAAAAGGTCGCGGACGTTTATTTCCGTGCCGGGAGCGCATCCTGCGGGATTTGTTTCGGCAAGTCTGCCGCCTTCAATATAAACTTCGGTACCTTCAAGTTTCTCATGTCTCCTGGTCCTGAGCCTGAGACGTGATACTGAAGCTATGCTTGGAAGGGCCTCTCCACGGAATCCGAGCGTATAGATACGGGCTATGTCTTCGGCGTGGGATATCTTGCTGGTGGCATGAGGTTCGAGGCAGAGAAGCGCGTCGTCAGGATCCATTCCGCGTCCATTGTCGGTCACGCAAATCAGTTTTGTGCCGGCGTTTTCGATCTGGACAGTGATCTTCTTCGCATCAGCATCAAGTGAGTTCTCGACAAGCTCCTTCACTACCGAGGCCGGCCTTTCTATGACTTCTCCAGCAGCGATCCGGTTGCTGATGTTGTCCGGGAGTATTTTGATGCAGCCCATGCGATTATTTGTGATTTCCGGTTTATGATTTCCGATTTCGGTCAATTGATCGGACAAGATGATCAGTTATTTTCCCTGTTTCAGTATCGGATTGGTTTTCGTTCCTTCTCCGGCGTCAGGCACCTTGTCCAATTTCAACTTTGTATCCATTTCTTTTTTTGCCCGTTCGATGATCTCCTGGAATTCAGGGGCCGATCTGACCTCGTCAAAAGCCTGATCATATGAGAAGGGCAGTATGCTGTATCCGATTAGCTGGTATGCGACGAAAAAATGCTTGATGCATGACTGCGTATCACCCATCGAGGCGTACATCGAAGCCAGGTTTATCTGCGCATCCGATGACTTCGGGTTCAGTTCCACGGCCTTCAGTGTCATCTGCACGGCCTCCTGCATCTTGGACTGTTTTGCAAGGGCGGACCCGAGATGGTTGTAGAGTGATTCGTTGTCAGGCGTGAGCTTGATCTGTCTCCTGAATATCATTTCAGCCTCGGAAAACCTCTGTGAATAATAGAAGATGCCCCCCAGCAGCGAAAGAGCCTGCTGGTTGTCGGGTTCGAACACAAGCAGTGTCTTGAGTGTGTCTTCGGCATCGGCCTCTTTTCCGGCTGAAAGCAGTTTTTTCGCATCTTCCAGCGTCTTTTCTGTTTCCGGTACATAGCCCGTATTGCTTCTTTCCGTCCGGACCTGCTTCTGTTTCTGTTTCGGTTTCGACATGGTGCTCAGAGCCATTGTCGGCGAGGTTCCGTTTGTCTGG
>JANYBI010000725.1 GCA_025360875.1 Lentisphaerota bacterium | reverse complement strand
CCTCCCCTTAAGACCTGAGGTACAAAGGGATTCGTTTCCGCTCCTCCGGAGACCTGCAGTTGCTGCTGTTGCCCTACGACTATTTCCATCCCCTCTTTGACATTGTCCCCTTCGACTTCCGTCATGAATCCATCGTTCAGTCCGGCACGGACTTTCAGTGGTTCCAGAAGCTTTCCGTTCTGAATCCACAGGTATGACTCGGAACTCCTCTTCTGCTTCTGTCCTTGGGCAACAGGCGTTGTCTGGAGTTTTTTGAATTCGTTCCTGAATCCAGATGCAATCTGCGCCGGATTCGGCATCCAGCGAAATGCAATCGAAGGAACCATAAGAACGTTTTCGCGGCGCTTGATCTCGAACTGCACGTTTGCCGTAAGATAAGGAAGAAGCTTTCCGCTTGAATTGTCCGTATTCACTTCGACTGTATATGTCACTACATTCTGAGTCATGGAGGCATTCAAGCGGATTTGGCCGACTTCACCGACGAATGTCTCTCCGGAAAACGCATCAACAGTAAACCTCACTGGCTGCTTGGGATATATCTTTCCGATGTCGGCTTCGTTGACAGCGACCCAGACCTGCATCCGCTTCAGGTCCTTAGCTATCAGAAAAAGACTTGGCGCATTCAGGCTTGCAACTACTGTCTGGCCTATGTTCACACGGCGGTCAATGACAATTCCATCTACAGGAGACTTTATAGTGCAATAGCTCAGATTGCGCTCGGTACGCTTCCTTGAAGCTTCCGCTTGTGCGAGATTCGCCTTTCCCTGAAGAATCGTGGCCTCGCCCACGTCGATGTTCGCCACAGAGGCATCATAGGTGGACTTCGCGGTGTCGTAATCTAATTCCGCGATTACCTTGGTAGGGAAAAGTTTCTGAGCCCTTTTCCAGCTCGTCTCCGCAAGGTAGAGCCTTGCCTTAAGCTGCACAAGATCTGCCTCGGAATGCTTAATCGCCGCCTTGCTCTGCTCAACTTGGGCGTTTGCCTGGGCGGTCTCGGCTGCATAAAGGGAATCATCGATCTTTGCAAGGACGGTATCCGCCTCTATGTAGGACCCGTAGTCGATGTCCTTTCCATTCTTGTCTTTCCCGAAACATACAATCTGCCCAGCTACCTGGGCACCGACGTCAACGACCTCCTCAGGCTCTACCGTTCCTGTTGCATTTATTGAAAGGACGACATCTCCACGTTGCAATTGCGCAATCTTGTAAGAGGAATTGGACTCCTTGCCGCTGTACAGATAATAATATGCAATACCTGCTCCTATTAGTGCAAGAACAACGATGGCTGTAATGATAGTTTTCACTGTATCCCCTATTCTTTATGTATGAGCATATGTATAATAAACGCAGACCTGGCGGAATAATTTTACCCTTATTCGTCATTTATTCAAGAATTACAGTTTCCTGTAGGCTGTAAACTGAAGACATGTGGTTTGCCGGGGGAATTCGCATGCGACACCTTATTGTTTAACTATTCTCTTGAGTTATATTAACGGGCTATCATGAAAACCTATTCTGAAATATTAAAATCGATTGATGAGGGAGGGATTCTGGTTTCCGAGGATCTCAAAGTCCTTTTAAACCTCACCAACAAGACCCAGATGCAGACTCTGTTTGACAGGGCGTATCAGGTAAAGGCAGATAACGTCGGCAAGAAAGTCTATTTCAGGGGAATCATCGAACTGAGCAACATATGCGAGAAAGACTGCTATTACTGCGGAATTCGCAAAAGCAACTTGTCGCAGGAACGCTATATGATGTCCGAGGAGGAGATCCTCAAGGCTGCAGAATGGGCTGACCAGAACAAATATGGCTCAATTGTCCTGCAGGCCGGAGAGAATACTTCAAAAAATTTCGTTGAATTTATCGAAAAGCTGATAAAGAAGATAAGACGGCTTTCCGGGAACAGGCTTGGAATAACTCTTTCCCTGGGTGAACAGACAAAAGATTCCTACAGGAAGTGGTTCGACGCAGGCGCTCACAGGTATCTGCTGAGGATAGAAACATCCAATGATAAACTTTACAAATTCCTTCATCCCGAGAACCATCTCTATTCATCACGCCTTAAATGCCTTGAAAATCTCAGGAAGCTGGGTTACCAGGTAGGCACCGGCGTAATGATAGGCCTACCGCAGCAGACCACAGATGATCTTGTAAACGACATCCTTTTCTTCAAGAAGATTGATGCAGACATGATTGGTATGGGACCGTATCTGGTCCACAAGGAGACCCCCCTCGCCGATTCTCTTCCTGATTTTGATAAAATAAAGGAATATCAGCTGAATCTCTCGCTGAAAATGATCGCTGTCACTAGGATTTTTCTCCAAGATGTCAACATCGCTTCGACAACTGCGCTGCAATCCCTCAACCCGACTGGAAGGGAAATGGGGCTGCTGGCCGGCGCCAACATCATAATGCCGAACATTACTGAAACAAAATACAGGGCTTCCTACCAGCTTTATGACAATAAGCCATGCATAGATGAAAATTCTTCCATGTGCAGAAATTGCCTTGAACGCAGGATTGCATCAATTGGAGAGACTATCGGCTATGGCGAATGGGGAGATTCCAAGCATTTCAGAAAGAAGAGATAGGACTACAGCATCCCTCTTCCGGATGTGCTTTTCCTTTATTTCGTCCAGGATTCCTGTTTCCGCACCTGGGCAGGCAAGGAAATATTGCCAAGATGAACACTCCTGAACCCTTGTGATACCGCCTTATCCCTAATGTTTATCAAGGTCTGTGCCGGAGTCCGTGGACTCTCCCTGTACTTGTAGTCCGGGTGATATGCGGAAAAATGCAAAGGGATATCCGTCCCGAGATTTTCCTTTGTCCACCCCAGGAAGGCGTCAATCATTTCATCGGAATCGTTTTTCCCTGGAATTACAAGGTTTGTTATTTCAAGATGCTTGCCGAGTGACACGTAATATTTCATAGCCTCGAGTATCGGAGCCAGCTTTCCTCCAGTCATCTTGCCATAGAATTCCTCGGAAAAGCCTTTCATGTCAAAATTGGCGGCGTCAATAAGCGGAAAAAGTTCGCTTGCGGTGTCCTGCGTAACATATCCATTGGTGACGAGTACGGTTGAAAGCCCTGCGTCCTTTGCGAGTTTCGCGATATCGATGACGTATTCAGCCCAAATTACAGGTTCATTGTAGGTAAATGCGATCGACTTGCAGTCTTCGATCGTCGCCAATGAGATGATCTTGTCCGGAGGATAATAGGCCCCCTGCTCTTTCTCGTCATCGTAATAGCCTCTGGAGAGGTGATGGTTCTGGCAGAATGAACATGCAAGGTTGCATCCGAATGCGCCAATAGAGAAAGTCCAGGTGCCGGGAAGAAATTCAGCGAGCGGTTTCTTCTCTATCGGGTCGACATGGAGAGCGACAGGCCGACCATACGCGAGGGAATAAAGCCTGCCTGCGATATTCTTCCTTATGCCACAGAATCCGGTCCTGTCCTCGAAAATATTGCAGAACCTCGGGCAAAGGGAACATTGAATTGCGCTTCCTTTTCCAGGTCTCCACCACTTCGCCTCATGATAATACTGCTGCATCTTGTTATTGGTGGCCATGCGGCACCCCCTTTGTCAATCTCAAAAAAAAAGAGCATCGAGGCGATTTCCGCGATGCTCTTCAATTTTACCTGTTTCCTCAGGAATTCGCTTTTTCAAACTCATTCATGAAGTCTATCAGCTTTTCAACACCCTCAAGTGGCATCGCATTATAGATGCTTGCTCTTATTCCGCCCACTGACCGGTGTCCTTTCAGTCCAATCAGCCCCTTGGATTTTGCCTCCTTGACGAACTTCTCTTCCAATGCCTCCGTAGGAAGACGGAATACGACATTCATCTTTGAACGGCTGGCAGGTTCAACAGGATTCTTGTAGAAATCGCCTTCCTCGATAGTTTCGTAGAGGGCTTCGGATTTCGTGTCATTTATCTTCTCAATGGCGGAAAGTCCACCCTTTTTGATCATCCAGTCCGTCACAAGCCTGATCATGTATATAGCGAATGTGGGAGGAGTATTGTAAAGGGACTTGTTGTCAATGTATGTCGAGTATTTAAGCATGGACGGAGTGCTGGCCGGAGTCCTCTTCGCGAGATCCTTCTTGATTATTACGACTGCAACTCCGCTCGGCCCGATGTTCTTCTGGGCGCCTGCGTAGATGAGGTCAAACTG
>JANYBI010000722.1 GCA_025360875.1 Lentisphaerota bacterium | reverse complement strand
TCAGACAAGCCTGTTTCATTTTATAATTTGGACTTGATCATCTCCGTTGGCTACCGTGTAAACTCCAAGGGAGGAACACAGTTCCGAATATGGGCGACACGTATTCTCCGCGAGCACATAACCCGGGGATATACCATCAACGAATATCGTCTCAAAGAGCTGAAACAGGCGATAAAGCTGATTGCGAATTTCGCAAAGAACCGTGACTTGTCCGGAGACGAGGGCACGGCTCTCCTCAAGGTTGTCACGGACTACACTTATGCCCTCGACCTCCTGGATGACTACGATCACCAGCGGGTCAGGATTCTGAACATTTCAAAAGTTCCGGCAATACCTGTCGCCTATGATGAAGCTCTTAGGATCGTTGACAGTCTTCGTACCCAGTTCAAGGCCGGAGAGCTTTTCGGCAGGGAAAAAGATAATAGCCTGTCGTCATCCCTTGGAACCATAATGCAGACCTTTGATAAAAAGGAGCTTTATCCGAGCATTGAGGAAAAGGCCGCGCATCTGCTCTATTTTCTTGTCAAAAACCATTCCTTCGTCGACGGCAACAAACGGATTGGTGCGGCTCTGTTCCTATGGTTCCTGGAGAAGAACAGGTCTCTCTACCACGATGACGGTTCAAAGCGGATAGCCGACAACGCCCTTGTCGCGATTACGCTTCTGATCGCGGAGAGCAGGTCCCAGGAAAAAACAATCCTCTCCAGCGTCGTCGTGAACCTCATCAACAAGCTCAACTGACATTCACTGTCCTCTCCTGATACGGCTATCAAAGGAGCTTGTCCTTTAGTTTCTCGTCATTACGGCTGTCAAATCTCAAGACATTTCGCCATGAATATAACGGGGTTACTTAGGTTATGTCTCCTCCAGCCAGAGGATGGATGTGACGCCTCTTGGATAGTATCTGCTGCCTTTTGCAATACCGCTGACAATCTGGTCGCTCCAGGCCCAGTATCCTGATTCGCTGTTTACGAGCCAGGCTATATGGACCTTATCAGCTTTAGCTCCTGCATTCCCCCATTTGAATCCAAGTATTTTCCTATAGACGAACTGGCAGAGGTAGTTTTTGCTCAACCAGGAGTTGTTGCTCGTGGAAGAAATCTTCCATCCTCCATTATCGAAGAGACATGCTCCCGGAACAAGGACCGTCTGGATATGCTGCTTCAAGGCTTTTATGAGTTCGGAATATTTCCCGTTCTCCTTCAAAGCATCAGGACATCCGGTATAAAGAGGAAAAACAAGTCCTTCTATTGCAGGAATTATCTTTGAATCATTATCCTTCTCGAAAACGGCGGGAATATATCCTTCTTTGGTCAGCTTTGATGCAATGGTATTGGCACACAGCGCAGCCTGACAGGCTGCGATATTCGCAAGTTCTTTCTTTCCGGAAGAGGCGAAGATCTTTTCCAGAGCGACATAAGACGCCCATGACTTCACGGCCAGATAGAGATTGTTCCTGGACTGTCCGAGAGAGACGTCAAGGCTGTCATAGGTCGTGATTTCAGCGCCTCCCAGGGTTCTGCTGCTGTCTAGTGACATGACACCGTTCCTTTTCCCGGGGTCGGGATTGTCGCGGTTCAGGAGACTTTTAAGGCACTTTTCAAAAACTCCCATGTTATTCTTGAGCCATTTTCCATCCTTTGTGCCGTTGAAATATACGGCTCCGCACAGAATCCAGTTGACAAGCTGTTCGTGGGTCATATGGGAGAAGCATCCATCGAGTCCAAAAATTTCATAAGATGAATAGCCTGGCCTTGAGAAATTATTGTTGATACCCATGTCGTGGGTAAAACTGATGCCGCCGGGATGGAGTTCGTCATCGCCGTGGAATCTCACCTTGTCAGAATAGCTGTATCTGGAGACATAGAGGTCAAGAACATTCCTGACGGTCCACGGATTCATCTTCATCTCGAAGAAAACCTCATCGACCGTGAGATCAAAGGTGTTCATCATCCTATATTCGCCTTCGTTGACGACCCAGATAGGCTTACCTTTGCATTCGAGCAGCTGGGTAGCTCCATAATAGCTCCTGATGGCATGCGACATCATGAACTTCTGGTCTGATGAAAGCCTGGATTTCTCGACCATCGCATCTGCGAGATTCGCAGTTTTCATGTAGGCGCTGAAGTTTTTCAGTGCGAAGTCCGCAACTTCCCATATGTTCTTGAAATACGAGGTGTATAGATATTTTGTGTCGAGGCCGGTCGTCGCAATCCCGCCACGATAGAAGCAGATCGCCACTGAAAAGGTTTTTTTCCTGCCAGGCGGCACTGTAAAAACAAGGGCTCCAACCGGGCCAATTGCGAAACATAGATTCTCTGGAATCTTCGGACTTATCACATCCTCTATCGTAAACCCCATACCGGAATATGCGTCCTTTTCAGCTGTTGCGATAGCGGTGATGAGTCCTTGCCCAATACCTTTGATCTTTCCTCCTGCCATATCGTCGAGCCTACGCATTCCGCTATAGGGATCATTTCCCTGGTATCCGAAATATGCGCGCCGGGGAATCTTGCCTTTCGAATTGTCGACAGTAATCTCGGCGAAAACAGCTGGAACAACGGCTTCTTTCACATCTGCGGATTTCGCAGAATTCGGATCCGGAATGGATTTGAACGGGGAATATATTGTGAAAGTCAGATCTCCTGCGGACCACGAATCGCTGGCCGCCTTGAAGAGACGCCGTATATTTTCCTGTCCAAACGGTATGACTTTGGCGGAGCTGGAATCCTTTGAAGAATCCTTTTCCACGTCATATCTCGCCTTCTCATCGGCGGTTGAATCGCTGAAAGGTAGTGCTTCAAAGACATTTTTCCGCTTTGATTCTAAACCTATGAAGACATTCTGATCTGCGGGCTTTGTCAGTTCAATGCCAAGTCCTCCCTTGGCCCCCTTGTACCCGAGCGTGAAACTTGCAAACGCCCCAGTCGGCGAATGATGTGCGTTGAAGAAAATCTCTTTCATTGTCAAATCCTTTCAATATTTAGACCGAAGTTCCTATAACAAGAAAACGCTTTGCCCTTTATCTTCAATGAGTTAAATCTAAATCGCCTCTTCCGGTACTGGACACATCCTATTCGAGTTTGAAGCCGAGGAGTTCAAACGCCTTGCGCTGGAGTGCCGA
>JANYBI010000719.1 GCA_025360875.1 Lentisphaerota bacterium | reverse complement strand
TGTATAGCCTTCTCTATCGATTCCTGTCCGATGTGGATGTAATGCCGTGTGATAGCTGGACTGCCATGCCCTACGATGCTCTGGACGACAGAAAGAGGGATACCAGCAGCTGCACAAAAGGAAATAAACGAGTGGCGAAATGAGTGGAAACCATATTTGCAAATTCGGTTTTGCCTCTGACCTTTCGGGGCTATTGAAGTTTTGAACCCGTTAAATTCAAACACCTTCTTTATGTCAGCATTGATTCCACACGGATTCTCCATATACCGAAGGCTTACCGCTGGCAGGACATAATCATTCCCAGCTATCCTCTCCAACTTGTTCAACTCCTGGATAAGCCTTGGGTGCATCGGGATATGGATTGTCTTTTCATAACGTATGGTCTTCTTGGGCTGGATAGTGATTACCTTTCTGGTAAAATCTATATTGTCCCACCTGATTCTTGCAGCATCCGCCAACCGTAATCCCGTCCAGCTTCCCAAATGGAACAGCACCTTCATCTCTCCCTTGTTCCTTACTTCCAGACTTTCATTGTCAAAGGAATTCAATATCTTCATCAATTGCTCTTCTGACAATTCACACCTTGATATAGGTTGTTCGGATTTCAGGGATATCTGATTCCAATAGTTGTCATACGGTGCTCCTGCCTTCTGGAAAACTCTTGTGATAAGCCTCAACGTCTTGATTCGCTCGTTATATCCCCTGCCAGATACTTCCCTTGTGCTTGCATAGTCGTTGGCTATTTCTTCGCTTATATCAGAAAAGTAAATGACAGAAGGATATTTCTGCTGAAGCCATGTTTTGAAGATTTCCCAGTACCTTCTGTAAAATTCCAATGTGCTATTCCCAGAATTGGGACGCATAGGATTTCTCAGGTAAAGATTCCAGACTTCATCTATCTTGATATTATTCCGTTTGAGGATGTTTCGGGCTTCTCCAATGTGATATGCCAATGCTTCCTTTGTCTTTGCCTCTATCAGCGGTCTGAGTAGTAAATCAGCCTGTCTTTCGGCTTCCTTCCTGTCCTTGGTCTTTAAGCTGAGTATCTTCTTCCTGCCTTTTACCGTGTAGCACAGGTAGAAGTAAGGTGAGCCATCACGCTTGACCAGTGAGCCTAATCCCTTGGGTCTCCTGCGCTTGCTTGCCTTTACTTTTGGTATCAGACTTTCCATCTTATTATGCCTTTATCAGTTTCAGAATTAAGTCCACAGCCTCTTTGCCGTATTCCCTCTCAACGACATCCTTGGTAGATTCTCCATCTTTTGGATGAATTAATTGGTCAAACTTCACCACATCGAATCCAAAGACAGGATGCATATATTTACCTAAGCTTGTTCCAAATGTGGATTGGAATACCTGTCCATATAGTTCAACAACCTTAATCCTTTCACCTACCATCTGCTTTAATGATTTCGGAATTACGGCTGACTTCTCCTGTTCTGGCGTCTTTAATTTGTTATTTTTCATATTTTCCTTCCTGACTTTCCTATCGCCTCTATGCCAACTCTTGTACCTATATATAACAATTCAGAGTGTTTTCTTCAAAGTATCGTTTTTTTACAAATCGCCGTCCTTACCTGTACAAATTTGGAAGTGCTTATGACGAATTATCCTGGGTCTAGGTAAGCAAAGGCCATGATATCCTATACGGAAGTGAGTGATATGCCTGAAAGGTGAGAAACATTGTCTGTTTTGTAAAAATTCAGAAAGGCAGTTCTTACCTAATTATTTTCGGAATGCCCATGTGCAATTATCCTGTATTTTAAGGAATTTTAGGTAATAAACCCATCTTATAAGCAAGGTGGTAAACAGAAAGCTGAAAATGCTTTCGGAATTCAGATGCGTAGTATGCAGACCAAGAAACACAATGGCAACCTATTTTCATAAAGGCGGCTTGCAGGAAACCATCACTGCTCTGGCATTGGCAGGCAGGGGGTTATTCTCCATGGAGCTGGCTGGAATGTTTCAGGAAATCAAGCCAGTAGTAGGTGTATGACGATGTGATAATGCCTGTCATGATTCCTTTGTCATTATATTTTGCTTCTTCAACCCTGTTGCCGTTATCGTCATACTTACAAATAGATTTGCTGGTTAAATCATTTGCAACATAGAATGTCTCTTCAATCCTATTGCTATTGTCATCATACTTAAAAATAGATTTACTGGTATAGTCACTCTTCCCCTTGTCGGCAAATATGCTTTTTTTAATATACTGCGTCTCTTCAATCAGATTACCATTATCGTCATATTTATAAGTGCGTTTCTCGGTTAAAGTCCCATTACTATTATAGCATCCTCTCTCAAGGTTGTTACCTTTATCATCATACTTGAAAATCTCGGACCAGGCACCAATGTCAGTACTTACCTCCACTTCAATTAGTTTCCCATTGTTATCGTACTTATAACTGTATTTGGAAGATAAAGTCCCGTGTGCACCATAATAGGTTAACCGTTCAGTTCTATTACCCTTATCATCATACTTATAAATATTATGTTCGCATAATCCCACGTACATTGAATCTTCATCTACATCCTTATTCTCCTTGCGCTTAGAAAGACTTTCTTCATCTCCGCTATAATCAAAGTCTTCAGTCCTGAACCCTTTTTTATCATACTTGCAAATAAGTTTAGAGTCTACAGACCCATCTTCATGATACCGTATATTTTCAAGCAGATTGTCATTGCCGTCATACTTGCAGATAGATTTATATGCCAAGTTCCCTTTTGGTTTATATAATGCCATTTCAATCTGATTACCTTTGTTGTCATCCGTTAATTTAGCCAGTTCGAGCGACAAGTCAACAAGCTCGAGACTCATCTCCTTGAAGTCCCGATAGTTTTCCGTTTGGCGCTTTACCTCCTTGTATCTCTCTTCCTCGTCAGTTATAAGTTTTGATGTATTTAAAACCCGCTTGCTTTGCCAAAGTTATACGATTCCGAGTGTAAGTCAAATCTTTTGTCCTGCCGTCTCCTGATTAAAAGCGTTATCCAGCCATTTGCGGAGGAGTTCAATAA
>JANYBI010000711.1 GCA_025360875.1 Lentisphaerota bacterium | reverse complement strand
CTGCCTATGACGAAATTTGTCTTTATCTCCACGCCCATCGCCTTGAGAGTATCTATCTCCATCTGGACGATTTTCTTGGGAAGGCGGAATTCCGGGATGCCGTAGATCATGACGCCGCCGGGCTTGTGGAACGCCTCGAAGATGGTCACTGCGTGTCCTTCCCGCCTGACATCGGCTGCGACAACGAGGCTTGCCGGTCCGCTTCCGATGACTGCGACTTTCTTTCCAGTCTCAGGCTTGACCTCCGGAGCTTTCATCTTTACATTTTCGCGTTCCCAGTCGGCCGCAAAACGTTCGAGGCGTCCGATTGAAACTG
This sequence comes from Lentisphaerota bacterium, assembly GCA_025360875.1. GTDB lineage: Bacteria > Verrucomicrobiota > Lentisphaeria > Victivallales > GWF2-50-93 > GWF2-50-93. The sequence goes on along the minus strand of JANYBI010000711.1, from coordinate 5,556 downwards.
ATTTTTCTACATCCTTGAGAGATTTGCCAAGGGTACAGGGTTCCTGGCACTGTGTCTCCTGGGGGCAGACTCGTCCGCATACCGCGGGAAGAAGGCTGTTGCGTTTGATTATGTCGATCGCCTTCTGGAAATCATTTTTCGCTATGGCGTCCACGAATCCGGGGATGTCTATCTTTACGGGACATCCGGCCATGCACGGGACATTCTTGCACTGGAGGCAGCGCAGGGCCTCGAGCCTCGCCTGGTCGGCGGTATAGCCTGTCGCCACTTCGGACATGTTATGCCTTCTGACATTCGGATCCTGGGCGGGCATTTCCTGCGCTGGAATGGCAAGCCTGTCCTTGGGTTTCAGAGGTTCGGTCCTTGAAAGTATTTCAGTGAGCTGTTTTTTTGCGAGATTCGCAAGCTCGTCGGCTGAACGGTGTCCATGGGTTTCAGTGGTCATTATCAGTTCTTCCTTGCAGTTTCAATTTGCGGATTGAGCAGGCAGTCCTTCTCGTCGTGGTCCTTTTCCTGTTTCTTGTAGGAGTTGAGCCTCTTCATCATGTTGTCAAAATCCACCAGGTGCCCATCGAATTCAGGTCCGTCCACGCATACGAATTTAGTTTCCTTTCCGACGGTGACGCGGCATCCGCCGCACATTCCCGTGCCGTCGACCATGATAGTGTTGAGCGATACTACTGTCGGGACATTGTAGGGTTTGGTGGTCGCGGCGCAGAACTTCATCATTATCGGCGGGCCGATGGCGACCGCAAGGTTTGGTTTCGGGCTGCGCTCGCAGAGTTCCTTCAACGGTTCCGTGACCAGGGACTTCCTGGCATACGAACCGTCATCAGTGCAGATTATGAGCTCGTCGGCTATCTTGCGCATTTCGTCTTCCATTATCACCAGGTCCCTGGATCTTGCGCCGATTATGATTATGACCTTGTTGCCGGCATTCTTCATGCCCTGTGCGATAGGATGCATGGGAGCGACTCCGATTCCGCCACCGACGCAGACGACTGTTCCGAACTTCTCAATGTGGGTGGGGCTCCCGAGCGGTCCTACGAGGTTTGCAATCTTGTCTCCGACGTTAAGTCTGGCGAGATTCTTAGTGGTCTTCCCGACGGTCTGGAAGATTATGGTAATGAAGCCTTTGACGGGATCGGCATCGGCAATAGTGAGCGGAATCCTTTCGGCATAATCATCGCTGAGGGATAGTATTATGAACTGTCCCGGGCGTCGTTCGGAAGCTATCAGAGGCGATTCGATCTGCATCATGTAGACATTTTCAGAAAGCTGCTTCTTCGTAAGAATCTTATTCATTTTCCTTAAGTTCCCTCAGAGTTTCAAGTTCTTTCCTGGCATAACGCTGGGCGATTCCGGGTTCAGGCTCAAAAATAATCTCATCATCATTCTGCTGGCGGATCCTGCCTTTCATCTCACGTCCGTTCTCCTTGAGTTTTATATACGTGTCGGCTATCCACATGTTGACTGGCTTAGGCCTGGTTATCTGACCCTTGCTGACCTTGACCTTTATTTCCTTTTCGGCAGGCAGTGCACGCTTGTGGGCCAGTTTGATCACATGTTCCTCGCTGGAGAGGTTTCGTATCTCGAAAACCTTGGATGTAGTCTTGTCCTCCCCCTGTTCGGAAATTCCGAGCTTCTTGCCGTCAACATATATTGTAACTCCCGGAGGATTGACAACCAGGTCGATGCCACCCCAGTTGGAGTCCATGTTTTCCGTGAGATCCGTGGTTTCACCGGGCATGACTGTCACCTTCTTCTCAATGGGATCATGCCCCTGGAGGGTTAATTTCACAGTATAGTCGCCGGGCTGGAGGTCTTTTAGCGTAACAGGGGAATTCTGGTACTGCCGGGCATTGACAGAGACAGTGGCTCCGGCAGGAGTTGTCTTGATATTAAGCGTTCCGGGAAGAATCTGGAGGGTCACCTGCACATCCTTCTTTTCATCCCTGGTGACGACTGCGGTCTGCTCATGCGGATTATATCCTTTCATCTCAACACGGATTTTATGTTCGCCCTGTTCGAGCTTGTCGGTGAAGGGAGTTTTGCCGATAGCTTTGCCGTCGAGGAAGAGATTTGCACCAGCAGGATCGCTTTTGACGTCCAGAGTGCCCGTGTTTGAAAAAAGGTTTCCGGAAACGAGCTGGGGCCGCGCATCTTCGACTGTCCAGGAAATTTCCTGGGGAACGCATCCCGGCTTGAGCAGTCTTGCCGAATGTTTTCCTATCGTCTGGTCATGGATTATGAATGGGGTCTGCCCCACCTCTTTGCCATCGATTTCGACTACGGCGTCCGCGGGTTTCGATTCGATCATGACCGAGGAAGTGACAGGCTCAAGTTCGACCTCGATATTTTTCTTTGCAGAAGGAGTCGCCACAAGCTTCTGCCAGGCGGACTTGTAATGCAGCTTTGAAATTTCCATTATATATGTCCCGGGGCTCAGGGGTATTGTCCTCGGGGTTAAGCCAGCTTCCCTGTTGTTGATGGCGACGGTCGCGCCGTCAGGCGTACTCTTTATATTGAACACGCTCCTGTTGTCGACCTTCTTCTCCTCGCATCCGGCCATAATCAGGATCCCAAGCGCCAATATTGAAACTATCCTGTATAATTTTTGCATGTTGTGGCCTATCTCTTCTTTTTCTGTTTCAGAACTTCGTCAATTTTGACTACCTTGTTCCGGGCGAATTCGTACAGGGGATCTTCCGGAGGCGCCTTTTCCTTTATCCTCATATAGACATCCTTGGCGTCCTGAAGCTTTCCAAGACGCAGGTTCCTCTCCCCGTCGCTTGCAAGATTCTTCAACTCGTCATCCAATAGCTTTTTCGCCAACTGGCACTGCTGGTATGCCTTGTCGTACATTTCGGGCTTGGGCTCGAAGGATTCAAGGTTGTCAACCACAAAGCCGTACTTCTGGACCGCAAGCCTGAGGTTCTCGTCCTTCGCCTGGTAGTTCTTGAAGAGCATCTCGGCATTCCTGAACTCCTCCTCAGCTATGTTCTTCATCTCATCCGCGGTCTGCGATATCGTCGGGATCTTCAGGTTTATCTTGGAAAAGTCCTCAAGGCCTTTTACTGCATCCTTGAAGGAAGTCGGTTCAAATGTGTTCTTGATCCTGATGCTGTTGAGATTATTGCCGATCGCGATTGTAAGTATCTTCACCTCGTCGGTGCCCTCGGAAGGGACGCCGGCCTGCTGTTCGGCCAGGTTCATGAAGTCGGTCTCCTTGAGCTCAAGCTCCAGTTTCTTGAGCGAATCGATATCTATCTTCTTCTCTTTCTTGAATTTTATCTGGCATTTCAAATCATCCCTCATCACGTAAATCTTGTTGTCCCTTATGCTCAGCTCATACCGGAAGATATTGTCGGCCGTTGTGATCTGCTTCTCATAGTTGACCATGAAGGAGGCGCTGTCAGAATTGGCTGTATTTACGGGCTTCTTGTTCTTTTCCGATTCAGTCTGGATCTTGTCGAACAGGAGGAAGACAAGAACCATCAGGACGGCCGCGCCGATGACCATTATATAGAAGAGAATACTTGCATGTTTGCGTTTCGCCGCCTCCACATCCTGTTTTTTTGCGAAGAAATCCATTTTTTCGGCGGTTGAACCCAGTTCATCCGGAGACTTCGGCTTTTCCGCTTCCTTTTTTTCAGGGGAATCCTTTGAGGAAAAGAAATTCAGGAAGGATTTCTTCTCCTGCTGTACGGCATCGGATTTAGCAACGTCTATTGATGGCTTCCCAGCCGCAGGTGCAGGCTGTTCGGGTTTTGTCGGTTCCAAAGGGGGAGCGGCCACAGGTGCCGGGGCAGGGACGGGTGGTGGTGGTGGTGCCGCAGGAGTTTCCCTTCTGGCCTCGACGCTGGTTCCGAAGAGAAGCACTTCCTTGCCAATTGTTATCCTGTCGCCTTCATGGAGCTTGGTGTCGGACGATATTTTCAGGTCGTTCAGCTTTGTTCCGTTAGTGCTTCCCAGGTCCTTGAGAAACCAGTCGCCGTCACGCAGTTCGAGCTTGGAGTGGTAGCGGGACGAGGCGTCGGAGTCGAGCATGATGTCATTGTCGCTTTCGCGCCCGATGCTGACACCTGGGGGCGTGAGATCAAATGAAGCGCCCTTCTTGTTGCCCTCTATATAGAAAAGTTTCATGGATTATTCAGCTTTATTGATTTTTGAACTATATCTAAATTACCATATCTAACAATACGGTGCATGAATCCTTATGTTATGCCGGTAACTATACCATGCTCCCGAAAAAAATCTTCTGTTGAAAGTTAATTTTTTCAACCTTTGATTTTTCCGGCAATTGGTCTAAGTTATTTTTTTGTGAATTATATCGGCGGTTTTAAAAATCACCAGATCAAAAATCGCCGAACGAGAATTTCATTGCGGGTGTAGCATAGTGGTAATGTTCCAGCTTCCCAAGCTGGCCACGAGGGTTCGATTCCCTTCACCCGCTCCAACCTCCTCCACAAGAGTTCCGGAAGTAAGTTCCAAGCTCCAAAGCATCAAGCTTCAAACAATTTGGGGAACAAAAAACAGACAGGTTCCTAGATTTAAATAATCTTGGTTGGATTTTTGAAATTGAAGGTTGTTTGAAATTTGTAGTTTGGAATCTGGAGCTTAGGCTACGGCGGCAGACCTGCTTCGCATCACCCGCTCCAACTCCCAGAGGTTCCCCCAATGATTTGCCCCTTTTTCGGAACTCTGACGACTATTGAACTTGAAATAACATGCTGATTTCGGTATATTCCAACCTTGAACTTTAATTTAAGGAAGGATCTCATGAGCGCAGTAAAACATTTGAATTCTGATAACTTTGATGCGGAAACCGCAAAAGGCGTCGTCCTTATCGACTTCTGGGCGGAATGGTGCGGCCCGTGCAAGATGCTGGGACCAGTGCTTGATGAAGTGGCAACTGAGATCGGAGCGCAGGCGTCCATTGCAAAGGTAAATGTCGACGAGGCACAGGCTGTCGCCATGAAATTTGCCGTAAGGAGCATACCCGCCATATTTATTCTCAAGGACGGACAGACAGTCCAGCAGTTCGTAGGTGTACAGAGCAAGCAGACGCTTGTCAACGCCATCAAGGACGCTTTGAAGTAATAAATGATGAAGCTTACACATTACGGGATACGCGAATGGCTGGGCGGAGGGATTGTCTTCCTCGTCCTTCTGGCAGTTTCCATACTTATCGCCGTATTTGCCGAATTCCACGTCGGGATTACGCTTTCAATCATTTTTGCCGTCGCCTGGCTGGCACTTGCCGCATTCTTCAGGGATCCTCCCAGGAAAATACCTCCCGAAAACAACGTCCTGCTGTCGCCGGCCGACGGGCACATCCGCGACATTGAAATCATCTCGAACAGCGATGAAAACAGATATTTCGACGGCAAGAACGCGATACGCGTAGGAATCTTCCTGTCGGTCTTGGATGTCCATCTCAACAGGGCGCCATGTGCCATGAAAATCAAGGACAAGATATACAGGAAAGGCAAATTCCATGATGCCAGGAACCCTCTTGCTACAGCCGAGAATGAGGCCATGACGATTGTCTGC
>JANYBI010000639.1 GCA_025360875.1 Lentisphaerota bacterium | reverse complement strand
ATTTTAACCGAGGCAATTTCAAAATTGCCTCTTTTGAGCTGATTGCTTAAGTTGGAGTCCAAGCTTCCTTGTCCGTCGTAGCTTCCTGGCGGAGTCGGAAGCTTGCGTGTTTTGTGTGTAGTAGGCGAATTTATACGCCGTTATTCTTTTTAAGAACGCGCAATAAATTGCGCTACTACGAACGAATTCAAGACAAACTAAAGTTTGAACTCCAACGGGGCTTATTTCCGCAACAACCGTTTTCGGGAGTTTTTGAAATCAGCTCAACTAGCCGGACTTTAATTCCGGAACATTGTTTCAGGAATGGACAAAACCTGAGATATTATGTATATTCCTGCACAAATATGGTTATTTTGTATTATTATGTATAGAGGGAACCTCTAAAAGGACCGTATGTTAAGATACGCTATCAAAACCATGGAGCTTGAGTCCACCTTCTCCCTTCTCAACAGGGTTCTAGGCGTCAGGATCACTTTTTTCGACGCCGATGAAAAGGAGCTGCCCCTTGAGAGCCTGAAAGAGATGTCTCCGTATTGCAGTGAGAAAAGAAAGAATCCCGAATTCAACGAGAGGTGCAAGCTTTGTGACCGGCAGAACATTAAAAGGATCAAGAACCAGAAGGCAATCCAAGTCTATCATTGCCACCATGGTCTTCTGGAAGGGATAATTCCGCTATATGACAAGCAGGACATATATCTAGGCTCCATAGTGTTCGGCCAGATAAGGGATGTCGACAGAAAGATGGGCGGAAAACTGGATGCGCGACTCGCCAGGCTGCTTGGGCAACTGCCAGCCTATTCGATGGAAAAGGCCAGGGATACGGGAAAGCTTTTGAAATTCGTCGGCGAATACATCATCCACAACGAGATGATAAGATACAATAATCTGCAGTGGGTCGACAAGATCGAATCATACATTGGCGCACATATGAACAGGAAAATAAGCGTTAAGGATCTTGCCATGGCTACCGGCTATTCGCAGTCGTTCATACACCACCGGTTCAGGACGGAATTCGGGATGCCCCCTTTGAAATACATTAGGAAACTGAAGATGGAAAATGCTAGAAAAATGTTCGAGGAAGGGAAAAACGTCGGAGAAGTATCCGAGCTTCTCGGATTCTACGACCAATTCCATTTTTCCAGGACATTCAAAAAGCACTGGAAAGTTACGCCCTGCTCCTGCCGGCATTTGCTTTTCAATATACGGAAGTAATTTATATATTTAATGATTCGAGGCAATTTCAAAATTGCCTCTTTCGAGCTGATTTCAAAATTGGTCCTCCGCAGGAGGATTAGCGTGTGTAGCCTATTGTCGAAGATCCCGGCCCCGGAGGGCGTCGGGAAATGCAAAGACACGCTGAAGCCGTGAACTCCAACAAGCGTTTTTTTCACAACAACTGTTTTTCGTATTTTTGAAATCAGCTCAAGAGCATCACCTGACAGGATTGTTTTTAACGATTATAAGGCTAGATTTAGGAAGGGGGTAGGAATATGTCGTCGCCATCCCCCGATTTTGACCAGCAAATGCCGAAATACGTATAAAAAGAAGTTGGGGATGATTTATGACAAAACACATTACATACGACCATAAGTGTTCAGGATGTCAAGCATTATACATTCCATATGATGATCGTATTCCTTGTCCAAAATGTGGTATGATCGAGAAAGATCGCTTTGACTTTATACCTCAAGCTGCTGAATCAGCTTTATTCAATCTAAAGAATGGTAGTTTTGAGCCTATGGGATGGTGGGTTAGTTCATATGCTGATCACTTGTTGATTATAATATTCTCGATATTGGAAGAACACAGAAAGTCCAATGAGTCTGGCAATTTCACTTCTGTAGCACGAGCGTTCGTAGATAAACTAGATTGGAAGGATCAAGAATATAGCAAGGAATACGTATATAATATTGTTTGTCGTGTTTATGAAGAGATTCAAAAAAAGCTTTCTGAACCGGATTCACAATCGACAATTGTCAAGAAATGGTGGCAGTTTTGGAAATGATTAAAATCCCAACGGACAAGGATGTAGCTGACGGCCTTCAACCGCCAGCAAATCCTGGGACGTTATATGTGAACTCTTGGATACTGATTACCAGCAATCCAATAGTCCATAGGACAATAATGAGATCACTTCAGATTGTCCTTCAGGAAATCATAGGACTTGCGTCCGCTAATCTGGTGTCTTCCCTCGAAGTAGTCCGTGTCGACATGGTCTTCCGCGTCGAACAAGCTGTAGATCTTTTTCGCCTTTGAAACACCTCTCCTGACGGAGGCAATCGGAAATATAGGATCGTAGTCCCCGGCCTCGACCAGCATTGGGCGCGGCGCGATAAGTCCGACAAGATCATGCATATCCCCGAATTCCACAAGGCCTGGCACAAAATTGCATGCGCAATGGTGCATCGCAAAGATGCTGTCCCTGAACGAGGAGTAATATCCGCTCACCACGCAGGCTTTTATGCGGGTGTCCAGGCAAGTTGAGTAGAACGTATGCAGTCCGCCACCGGAAAGTCCCATCGCCCCCAGGCGCGACGTGTCCATCTCCTTCCTGGTTTCAAGATAGTCCACAAGCCTCAATCCGTCATGGACACGAAGGCCGATGACGGAAATTCCCAGATGGAAGGCGAGCATCGCGGAATGTGTGCAGGTCGACGGCGCAGACTGTCCGATCACAGTATTGAGATATGAGAAATCCGTCTGGCGCTCGCCGAAACATGAGATCTCCGGAGCGGCTACGGCAAAACCCTTCCTGCACAGCGCCACCGCAAAATCCTTATGTATGCCATCCGGAGTGTTCCTCTCATTTCCATCTTCCCAGAGACCTACGATATCCTTGACGCCATATCCGTGTCCATGGAAAGCCAGAACTACGGGAAGAGGCCTAGGCGCATTCTTCGGCAGGAGGATATAGACAGGCATCACGGAATCAGGCCCGGTCCGGATCAGTATTTTTTCACGTATGAAGTCCTTCTTGTCGACTACTTCAATCTTTTTCGGATTCGGCTGCGCCTTCCGGATCATGCTGAGTCCGATTTTTTCCGTAAGAGCCTTCCTTGTGGCTTTCTGCCAGATCCGGGCATCTGCCAAAGTCCTTGCCTTGAAAGCATATTTTGGCTTGATTGCATCTACCATGCGCCAAAGGCCGGTGGCTGGCTGGAGATCCTTGGATGTTCTTGAATCATATTTGGTCGGTTTCATTTGTCAGCTCCATTTTATTACATGGGTTAGAGAACCTCTAAAAGCTAGCATATGGCGCGCAAAAGTAAAACGCATCTTCCGATCCGGCATGCTGGAGCTTTCCGCGGCAGCTCCGTATTTTCCATGAAAAATCCGTTATGCCGCTTGATTTATTTCCGCATGGTAATATTATAATTGATATCTAATATCATTTATGATACTATGAATAAAAACGAACAACATGGAAGACTGCTGCCGCTGGGAAGGGCTTTCGCCGTCCTGAAGGCATGCGCGGCAAAGCCCGGAGGAGTATCGTTCTCGGAACTCCTGAAGGCCATATCGCCGGCCACTCCCGCCGCACTTTCAAGGCTCCTCAAGGCGATGGCATGTGAGAATATCATTGAAAAGGATTCTGCAGGATCGTACAGGACCGGTCCCCTCGTCCACGAGATTTCAAGGAAGCTCAAAGGCGAGCTCAGGATAGAGGAGGCCGCCAGGCCATATCTGCATGCGCTGGCATCGGATTCGAAAAAATCCGCATCCTACTTCGAACTTGGGAGGAACGGGGCCTTTCTTGTTGCAAAAGCCGAAATGCCCGATGCCTTCCATTATATAAATCTGCACGAGGCGATGGGTTCGCCGGCAGAACATGGATTTGGACAGGTATTACTCGCCTTCGGAAACCAGGAAATCAGGAGAGATCTGAATCCGGACCGGAATTTGACGTGTAATGCCAAATACCTGAAACGTCTTTCAGAGATCAAAAATGGTCTCGTCTTCATTCATGACTGGCGCAAGGACAATCCCATCTACAGGATCGCAGCTCCGGTGTTTTGCGGTAAAAAGATAAAAGGAGTTGCGGGTGTGAGCTTCCATGCCCCTGCCCCGGACAAAAAGGAAATTGCAAGAATAGAAAAACTTGTCAGAAACACTGCTGAAAGGATATCGAAACTGTATGAAAGCAATAATGCTGATGTTTGATTCGTTGAACCGGCACATGCTCCCGCCGTACGGATGCGACTGGGTCCATGCGCCAAACTTCAAAAGGCTGGCGGAGAAATCGGTTACATTCGACAAGTCTTTCGTAGGCAGCATGCCCTGCATGCCGGCGCGCCGCGAACTCAATACCGGAAGATATAATTTCCTGCACCGGAGCTGGGGCCCTATCGAGCCTTTCGACGATTCAATGCCGGAAATCCTGAAAAGAAACGGTGTCTGGAGCCATCTTGCCAGCGACCATTACCACTACTGGGAGGAAGGCGGCTGCAACTACCATACCCGTTTCAAGACCTGGGAGATTTCGCGCGGACAGGAAGGGGATCCGTGGATATGCGACATGGAAAAGGATATTGAAAGATCCAATCCGCATCGCACCAGCGAATGGGAGATCCAGGATTCAATAAACCGCAAATATATGAAGGACGAGGATCAGATGCCACAGGCGAAGACCGTCGCCATTGGAATAGATTTCATGCGCAGGAACGTGGCAAAGAACAGATGGTTCCTCCAGATGGAGACTTTCGACCCGCATGAGCCTTACTTTGTCCATGAACAGTTCAAGAAGCTTTACGACTACGACTTCTCGAAGTTCAACAACGACTGGCCTCCATACACTCCGGCAAACGATGCGGCTTTGAGCAAGCATTACCAGATGCTAAATGCCGCGCTGATCTCGATGTGCGACCATTATCTCGGAAAAGTCCTTGATGAGATGGACCGGCTTGATCTCTGGAAAGATACGATGCTGATAGTCAACACCGACCATGGTTTCCTTTTAGGCGAACATGACTGGTGGGGCAAATGCTTAATGCCATTTTATGATGAGATCGCACAAACTCCGTTATTCATATGGGATCCGCGCCATGGGAGGAAAAATGAGAGAAGACAGAGCCTCGTTCAGACAATCGATCTGCCTGCCACACTTTTGGAATATTTCAACATTGAGATCCCCGCGGACATGCTCGGAAAGCCATTGTCTGAGACGATCAGAACCGACAAGCCGGTCCGCGAGGCTGGTCTTTTCGGGATTTTCGGATCCCAGGTGAACTGCACTGATGGCAGATATGTCTACATGCGCGGTCCTGCCAGACCGGACAACGCTCCGCTTTATGAATACACCCTGATGCCTACTCACATGAGGAGGACGTTCGAAGTTGAGGAACTGCACCATATTGAAGGGCTTCAGGAGCCTTTCAGCTTCACAAAGGGATGCAGGACGCTGAAGATTGCAGGGCGCCAATGGGCCGGCGGCGATGTTTCGCGCAACAGAACGGTCCTGTTCGATACCGAAGCCGATCCGAAACAGCTGAAGCCTATCGAAGACAAAGCTGTCGAGGAAAAGATGTGCAGACATATGGTCAAACTCATGAAAGAGAATGACTCTCCTGTCGAACAGTTCAAAAGATTAGGACTGGAAAATTACCTCTAACCGGGAAACTTGTCGCGATGCTTGACGGATTTTTAAGAAGAACAATTTGACTGGATAACAGGATTTACATGATATTTAGAATTTATTTTATCCTGCCAATCCTGTTATCCTGTCTGAAAATTTCTTATATTTATAAAAAGGAGTTTCAATCATGTCAACGCATAAGCGGCCCAACATAATTCTCAATTTCATTTGCCATTATCGGCTGACTGCCCCTGGCTTTTCCTGTCTCTCATGTAGATCCGCAGGTATTCCCATTCATACGCGTATGGAAACCATGTCGTATCGATGTTGGATTCCTTGCTGACTCCGGGCGGAACGCAGTTCAACATCTTCTGGTTTCCATGCGTCCCATCGAGATAGTACTGCCAGCTGTCCTTGAAAGTATTTTTCGTATACGTACCGTAGTTGGGAACGAACTGCACTGTAGGATATGCGGGACTGGTCGCATAGGTCGACCAGAAGCCATCGCCGCAGATAAGCCCTCCTACTGTCGTCCACTGCTTGAGATCAGTCCCCTGAGACGTATGCATCGACCAGGCCTTTGAACTGATATATCCCGTGGCTCCTTTTCCTTTCATCCAGTCGGAATGGTATACCGTCTTTCCTGCCGCCTTGAAGTTGTTGTCGCCTGGGCCGTTGTCATAGCCGGAACCTTCAAGCCAGTCCATTTCGCCGGTGCAAGGGACATCACTGCTCCAGAACGCCAGCCAGAAGAAACGCATGTCGTCGGGATGGTTCGTATTTGGCACAATCCTGAACTTCACCTCCGCATATATGTCCTGGCCGGTAGCAACAGGATTGGACCATTTGAACTTGGTACGGAGATAGCCGTAGCTGAAATGCCCCTGTTTCATCTCGCCGTCAATATTCCTGACCCAGCACCTTACTGCATTTCCGATGATTTCGTGATTGGCCGTTTCAGGCGAATAGACATCCATCTTATAGGGATTATCCCCGATCTCAACGGCTTCAGGAGGAATCCAGGCCTTCGCCCAGTACTGTCCGCTGTTATCCGGTGAACCGGAAGGACTGTAGCAGTGCATATACTGCACCAGCTGTTTGCGGTCAGTGATCGTAGGATCTTCAAGCGTACCATTCTTTTCAGTTCCGAAAGTGTAGTTCGCGACAAGAGTCCAGCCGCCCTTGCCATCATTATTGAGCCTCGGATTCGGTCCAATGGCAGGAGTTGCAAGGGTTCCTCCTCCGACACTTACGCTGTCGCCGACAATGACATTGCGGGAAGTTACAGCCTCAGCTCCGTTTGAATCTATCACTTTCAATCCGACGCGGTAGTTTCCGGCCTTTTCGAGAGTAAAATCATGGTTGACGCCTTCCCCGATGACTTCATACTCTCCATTGCCATCAAGATCCCATAGGTATTTTTCAATGGTTCCGTCCGAGGTATAGCTTCTGGAGGCGTCGAGCTGGAACTTGGTGCCTGTCAGACCGCTGGAAGGAACGACATTGAACCTTGCCGCAATAATCCTATGCTCAACAGCCTGCTGTGCCGGCGCGTCTGCATCGTGAACTGTTTCCTTCTCCGGCGCGGGGGGTTCGGCGGCAGGCGCGTCCATGGGGATGAATGCGAAGATCGCAGATGCGAAAAAAGCAGTTAGAATCCTGCCCATATGATGATACCTATACGTTTCAAATATTCAATAGTGTCAGCCTGATCATTCATATTCCCCTCCCTGTCCTGTCATCTTATTTTCCCGGCAGCGCGATTTTTCCCTGGGCGACCTGCCAGGCAAGTTCCTTCAGATCGATCTTCTTGTAACCGGTGTCCCAGTCATAGTTGCGGACATCGACCTTGAAGATCACCGCCAGCCATATGAGCTGTGAGAGCGTATGGATCATCTTGTCGCCGTGTCCAAGTTTGTCGACGAAGAGGAATTCGCCGTCCTTATTTGTGGCTTCCTGTTTGCAGAGTCCGGCAAGTTCCGGAATTTCGCCTTTTTCAAAACGGCGTCGCAGTTCGATGACTCCCAATCCCTGGGGTATGAGAGTGAATCTCTGATCTGGATATTTCTTCTTCAGCTGATCGAGCAGCCCCAGAAGTATCTCATAGTGTTTCGAGCCCATCTTTTCGAAATCGGCCAGGCTTGTCTGATTGTATGTCGGCCATGGCGCCACGATATAAAACTGCGTCTTCGCATTATATTTGAGAGCATAGTCGACCCAGCGCTCATAGTCGGACAGCTCACTGCCGGAATTAGGATAGTATGTCATGACGATCACATCCACCTGTCCCGCTTCAATCTGCTTACGGATCGGATCACCGTCCGGAATCCGTTTCCACATGTTGCCGGGAGCACCCTGATCGCCTCCTCCGCCCGCTACTAACTGCCTGTATCCTGGGAATCCGCAACGGGGGGGATGCTGCTTGAACTTATCGGCTATCGGTATGAAAAAGCTGTGTCCCATGAAGAGGAATGTGATGACTTTATTTTCCTTGTTGCCCTGGTTCTGTTCAGCCTCTTTTCCCGTCTGCTTGACGTTATCGGCCGCGGACAAAAACAATGAAGCTCCGATAAGCAGGCTGATCAGGCATATGCCGCGAATCTGCCATTTCATAATTTATACTCCAATAATATTTGATGGGCACTCCTGAAGACTAGACCGGAAAAGTGGAAAATCAAGATAAAGCTTTTTAGAGGTTTCCTTAAGTATCCGTGCAGCCGGCGGAGTTTTGATTGATCTAAATTTTGCTTTTGAGATAGCAAAATTTGTTGTGAAAACTGTATGGATGTGTGATTCTCATTCTGGCATCCCTTCAGGGTGCGATTCTTTTTTCCCATTAGTCCGGGGGTATCGCAAGACTCAACCCCCGGCTACTGTCTCTCATCCCTCCGGGATGAAGATAGAGAAGCC
>JANYBI010000620.1 GCA_025360875.1 Lentisphaerota bacterium | reverse complement strand
CACATGCCCGAGTGTGAGAGCCTTCTGCCACTGCTTCTTCGAGAAGCGCTTACCCACATCCGGAATATGCTCTGAGGTGTGGAAGTCGAGGTGAATCTGCCGTGCTGGTAGACCGGTCGTCATGGACTACATCCCTTTCACTGAAGGTTTATCTTTTGCTGATATGAATTTTGATTTCATGATGGCGGTAAGTTAATTCGGATAACTTGGAGAATCAAGTCTTGCTGGAGGGTCTCCAGTCCTTTTCCCGATTACGGAGGCGCCCACTGGAAAAGGGAAACAGCAAGCTCTTGAAAATCAGGAGCAAATGGTTTGGATATTTTTCGGCAGACAAATTGGAGAAATTAAAATCTGTCTTCAGCGCTTAAGGCTTTCAATATAGTCTATCACGTCTTCAGGACGGATTGCCCTCAGGCATTTATAGTGCCCAAGGATGCATTCTCTTTTAAAACACGGGGCGCAATTCTGTTTCTCCTGGAAGACCTTCCATTTTTTTGAAAGCGGTCCCGTAAGATATGGATCGGTGGACCCGAATATGGCTACGCCTTCTGTTCCTGCCGCAGCTGCCAGATGCATGATCCCGCTGTCATTGGCGACACAGAGTTTCGCCTTCTGGAGGAGGAAGATCAATTCAGAAATATCCGTCTTACCGGCCATGTTGAAAACCTTGTCAGAAGGAAAATTCTTTGCGACAATATCCGCGATATCAGCTTCCTTGCCGGAACCTGCGATAACTACGTTGCCGCCCTTATCCACCCAGTATGCGCAGACTTCCCGGTAATTTTCAGAGGGCCATCTTTTCGCCTCGCCATAGGCTGCGCCCGGAGCCAGGACAAGGATATTGCCTCTTCCTGACAGTTCGATCACCTCTTTGTTCATGAGCTCAGTTTTCTTATGGACTCTGAATTCAGGAAAATCCCCTTTCCATTCCTCGGCTCCGAGAGAATACACCATCGCGAGGTAAAGTCCTGTCTGATGAAAATTATTGAATTCACCCTTTTTTATCTTTGGGAAATTGTATGCCTTGCTCAGAAGTATCTTTCTTCCGCGTGCGGAAGCTCCGTATACCTTGGGTATGCCTGCGAGCTTCATCAGGAGCGCGTTCTTGAAGGAATTATTGAAGAGGATGCCGATCCCTGCCTTTTTCTGCCGTATATTTAACACATCTTTTTTGCTCTTCAAAAAAGATTTATTCTCTGTTTCAATGACTTCGTCCACAAAGGGAAGGGATCTGAAAATATCAGAAAGTCCCCTTGGTGTTACAACGATGAACGGACAAGCCGCAGGAACTGATTTCTTTAGCTGGTACAGGGCTGGAAGTGCCATGACCGCATCTCCAAGCCAGTTCGGAGTACGGGCAACAACTCCATTATCCCAGCAATCAGGTTTCAGCTTTACTTTCGGGAACACGGGAATTTCCCCGAGGATTGCTGATAGGAATTTTGATTTCATGATTGGGGTAAGATAGTTCTGGAACGGTATGGGTTCAAGGCTTCCGGGACGGCTTCAGCCTGTTTTCCGGTTCCGGAGGCTGCCTCCGGAACCGGAAAGGGGATATACTCAGAACTTGATGAGGAAAAAACTGGAGATTTCTGCGAAACCGCACGGACTGCCCCGAACCTCTGATGTCAGAAGCTGGCGAGGAACTCATCAATCGGCACGTGGATCGGCTCGAATGGAACAATTTCCAATTTCTCCGGAGGCGCTCGCTCCTCTGGCTCCACCCAGAGTCCGCAGTACCTGAGTATCTTCTCAATTATGTCAGACTGATCCTTCTTCTCTATAAAACTGATTATCCGCATCTGTCCTCCGCATTTAGGACACCTCAGCGGATCGACCTCGTAGACTTTTTTGATAAGTGCCGCCCACCGTGACCGGCAAACTTTCCGGAAGGGAGTGTCCTCTTCTTCGACATCCACTACGGTCTCGATATTCTTCTCTGTTGCAACTTTCGCCCTCATCCCGCGTGACTTGTTGCTGTAGAATCCGTAATATCTTATAGTGTGTTCCCCGGTGTTCGGAATGTGCTGGGTGACCTCGGCAAGGAAGTCCAGCGGGTCGAAGACTTGAAAGTTACGATTCACACCGGCCCTGAGATCTCCGCTGGCGGGCTCCGGGAAGCGGCGACAACTGTCATGCTCCGCCTTGTACACCACATGCCCGCTCGGGGTTATCTTCAAGATCCTGTCCAGGCTGAACGGGCAGCGGGCGATATACTGGACAAGCCTCTCAAGCGCGTCACGGTCAGTGGCTGCGATAAGTACGCTCTTGTCGACGCTGAACCCGGAATGTTTCCAGGAACGCATCTGCTCGACCGTCTCGGAGGTGATCCTGCCCTCGTCCAGCAGGAGTTTGAACACCTTATGCTCCCACAGCTTCAGGAATGGTTCGACTGCAATGGCAGGCAACGGGATAAAACTGCCGTCAGGGGCGAATACGCCATCGCTCGCAATCGCATGGACGTGCGGATGCCAGTGGGCTAGTTCGCCGAAGGTCTGGACGGCCGCCGCCATTCCGGGAAGAGCGTCATTACGCCCAAGAACCGCCTGATATACCTCGCGGATCAGTTCAAAGGCTATTTTTGGAAGATGTCCAAGCAGTTCGCGGTTGAAACGGAAGTAGATCCGGAGCCTTTTCGGGATAGTAAAGACAAACTGCCGGTGAGGAACTTCCGCAAATACTTCCTCCCGGACATGCATTGAAAGTTCGAGAATCCGCTTCTGATGGCAGGACGGGCAAAAGCATCTTACCTTGCAGGAGAAGGACACGAACATGTCATGGCCGCAGTCGTCGCAGCGGACTCGGGCAAATCCTTCCCGCAGATCACCACACCTTATGAACTTGTCGGTTGCAATACCGATTACCGGGCGCCAGAAGCCATACCTTGCTGCAAATCTCTCGGAATAGATAGACTCAAATTCGCCATAGTTTTCATGGACTATTTTCCAAAAAGGAGACTCAGACGGGTTACGCCTGCTGTAGAAACTGGGGCCGGATTCATGGTTTTCCAGTGCAAGTGCCATATACGCTAACATTTGTTAGCATATACAACGGATCACGTCTAATATTTATTGCCGGGCTGGAGAGAATTATATTCCAAAACATTCAGTCCATGCAAGTCTGTGGCTAAAGCAGGTATTTGGCGGCCTGTTCGACATCCTTGTCGCCTCTGCCGCTGATGTTGATGATGACAATCTGGTTCTTTTTCATTTTCGGCACAATCTTCAGTGCACCGGCGACGGCATGCGAGCTCTCCAATGCGGGAATAATTCCCTCCAGCTCCGAGAGGAGCTTGAATGAGGCGAGCGCTTCCTTGTCGCTGACCTTGGTGTATTCGAC
>JANYBI010000579.1 GCA_025360875.1 Lentisphaerota bacterium | reverse complement strand
GCGGGAATTCGGTCCGCTTCCATGCTGGTCGGTCCTCACTGACGACTGCATAAGGCGCGGAAGGGATATCACCAACGGCGGCGCCGTATACAATTATCATTCTATCTGCTTCCTGGGAACTGCGAACACCGCAGATTCCATTTGCGCTGTAAGGAAACTTGTCTTCGAGGATAAGAAGATTAAACCGTCGGCTCTGCTCGAATCGCTGAAGAATAATTTCGCAGGCGCCGAGACGTTGCGCCAGCTTCTCCTGAAAAACGCCCCGAAATATGGGAACGACGTTTCCGAAGTTGATCTGATTGCGAAGGAGATCGACGAGCATTTCATAAGGCACATGGATAAGTTCAGGACACCGCTGGGCGGACGTTATTTCGTCCATCTCTTCTCGTTCCTCTGCAATATCGGATTTGGAAAGACGACAGGCGCGACGCCCGACGGCAGATTTGCCGGCGAACCGCTCGCCTATTCGCTTTCCGCGCAGCAGGGACGCGACGAGAAGGGGATCACTGCAATGTTGAAATCACTTTCCAAGCTTCCCCATGACATGGCCGCAGGCGCGTCCGCGGCAATCGTCGAAGTGTCCCCGAAAATGTTTGAGGGATCCGAAGGGATGAGGAGAATGACCGATATAATCAGAACTCTCCTTTCCATGCGTATCGGCCAGATCCAGTTCAATGTCGTCACAGTTGACCGTCTAAAGCTCGCCCAGAAGGAACCCGACAAATACGGCAATATCTCCGTGAGGGTGGCGGGATTTTCCCAGATGTTCAAGCTCATAGACAGGGAGCTGCAGGACCATATAATAGCAAGAACTAAACATGAAAAATAAGAGGATAACAGTATGAATTTCGAGTTCACGCTTCCAAACAAAATCATCTTTGGCCCCGGCAAGATCAGCGAAATCGGAAAGGTGTCTGCGAACTTCGCAAAAAAGGCGATGCTTGTCTGCGATCCTTTCTGCGTTTCATCGGGGCTGACGGAAAAGGTCCTCAAAATTCTCGGCGCTTCGAATGTTGAGACGGTAGTTTTTGATGAGGTTGTTCCCAATCCCACAACGACGTCAATTGAAGAGGGAGTCAAGAAAGCCAGGAAGGGAAAATGCGGAGTCATAATCGGGCTTGGCGGCGGTTCGTCCATGGACACTGCAAAAGCCATTGCTGTCGGTGCGTCCCATCCTGGCCCGATTTGGGACTATGCGATAGGCAAGACACCTGTCACCGATAAGACTCTTCCGGTCATAGCCGTCACCACGACTTCCGGGACCGGGAGCCATTGCACATGTTTTTCCGTGATCACCAATCCGGAAACCCATCAGAAGCCGGGAATGGGTTCACCGTATATTCTTCCCAGGATCGCAATAGTGGATCCCGAACTCATGCTGAGCATGCCCAAGTCCCTCACTGCAATCTGCGGATTCGATGTCTTTTCGCACGCGGTCGAGGCGTATACTTCAAATGCTGCAAATCCCATGAGCGATCTTTTCGCGGAAAAGGCGATTACGCTCTGCTGCCAGTATCTGCCGGTCTGCTACAATGACGGGAAGAATCTTGAAGCCAGGGAGATGATGGCGCTTGCGGACACTTATGCCGGAATCGCAATATGCCATGCCGTCGTATCGCTTGGCCATGTCGTCGCCCATGTGATAGGCGGGCATTATCCGGACATTTCACATGGCGACGCCCTGTTCACCATCTACAGGGAAATACTTGTCTTCAATTCCAAGTCCGGACCTATGAAGGGCAAGCACGCATTCATTGCCAGGTCCATGGACAAATCCTCCGATGACATAGGGACTGCGTTTGACAGAACCTTTGCGAAGTTCGCATTTGACAGGAAGCTCGTTTCAAAGCGTCCGGACAGCGGCAAGATAGATCTGATTTCCAGGGAGACTTTTACCTATATGAAAGGAATTGCCGATCTGAACCCTGTTGCGGCAAATGAGAATGATGTGAAGGAGATTCTGAAGAATTCGCTGAAGTAGTTCGCCGAAGGCGATGAATAGTATAGCATAGGGTTGCAAAGCTACCCTATGGCATAATAAACACGCAAGACCCATTTTCGCTGAAAGCGATAAATAAAGCATGATTGTGATAATTGAGAACGGTAGCCGTGGTATTGATTTATGTATCGCCTTCAGCGAAAATTTTTATTTGCAATTATATTTCATAGGGTAGCCCTTTCGGTCAACCCTATGCTATAAATATTTATCCGCTTTGCGGAACATGAAGATAAAATAAGGATTTTACCAGCTATTCTCAAGGAGGAAAATGAAAAAGACAAAGACAAATTATTCCGTGCCGGCTGTCGACCGGATGCTCGACATAATTGAATTCCTGTCGTCCAACAGGAAGCCATGCGGCATAACCGAACTTTCAAAGGCGCTGAAGATAAATACCAACTCGATCTTCAGGATCATGAAGAGGCTTGCGGAACGCGGCTATGTGGAGCTTGACGCCAGCTCCGGAAAATACCAGCTTAGCACGAAGTTCTTCACCATCGGCATGAGCCTGTATACCAGGTTCGAGCTCAGGCAGAGCGCCAGGAAACATCTCGAGTGGCTGAGCCGCGAAACAGGGGAGACTACTCAAATCCATGTTCCGGACGGCGAGCAGATGCTGGTCATGGACACGGTAGTCCCGCATGCGAGCTATTTTCTTCAGGTCATTCCGGGATCCCGGGTATATTACCACAGCAACGCGTTTGGCAAGGCCGTCCTGGCGTTCATGGAGGAAAAGGATGTGAGGGCGATTCTGCCGAAGAATCTCCCTTTTCTCACAAAGAATACGATCACAGATATAAATGTCCTGATATCCCAGCTGAAAAATGTGAGGAAGACCGGAATCGCCTTTGATGTTGAAGAATACAACTATGGTGTGTTCTGCATCGGCTCGCCAGTTCTTGACATCGAGGGGAAGGCTGTCGCCGGACTTGGAATTACCGGACTGACCGGCAGATATCACAGTGCAGACAGCAAGAAGATCATAAATGCTGTACTTGAGACCGCCAGGAGGGTTTCGGCGGAAACTGGATACGATGGAGATTATTTCTCGAAATTGCTTTCGAAATAGAATGGTAAATTAGGATAAAGATCAGAAACAGCTCTTACGAGCTTAACTACAAACAAAATAGCGAGAATGCACGTTTTTCTTGATTCGTTCGTAGTTAATGCCGCAAGGCATGTTCTTAGCTGACTGTATAAGGAGTTAAAGTAATGAATCTTGAAATTCTGAAGGAACTTGGCGAATGGGCCGCGCTTGGATATTACGAGGCCCTGGAACAGGGCCTGCCGTGGCCGGTGAATTATGGAAGAGCCATGAGACGCATGTATGAGAACATGGACGTGATTGTCCCTGATGGAAGATATCTGATCCCGTCGGAACCGTTCGCGAACTCAAAGACGATGGAGTCCAGCAATGTCTGGACTGCAACAGGTTTTATTTTGGATTTCAACCATGATCTCGGGCTCAGGATCAACCAGATCTTTGCCGATGAGAAAAAGGCCAAATTCCCGCAGCACGCAAAATTCATAGATGAACTTTACGCCGATCTCCAGAGACGTCTTGTCCGCTTCGGTGGTTATACGCATTCGAATCCAGATATCAGGCGTGTCGTAAACGAGGGGTTCCTGTCAATGGAAAAGGAACTTGACAGTGAGCTTGCAGCCGTCAAGGCGCAGGGCGACAAGGCTGTCCCGGCGGAATTGAATCTCCTCCTTGGACTCAAGGAATACACCACGGGAATCCGGTCATATTATTCCAGGATTCACGCGGCCATTATGAAATCCGTTGAAACTGCAAAAGGTGAACGGAAGAAAAAGCTGGAGATAATCAGCGATTCGTTCTCCAACTGCTTCATGACTCCGTCGGAAACATTCATCGGGGGCTTCCTCGCTGTGAATCTGACATGGATGCTCGATGGCTGCGACAGCATAGGCCGGTTCGATCAGGCGCTGGGTCCGCTTTTTGAGAAGGATCTAAAATCCGGGGAATTGGACCTGCAGTTTGCAAGAGAGCTGCTCGACGAGTTATGGCGGAACTTTGAACGCATGAACAGCTGGAATCTCCAGATAGGCGGATGGACTCCGGACGGAAAAGACGGTTGCAACGAACTTACCAGGGAATGCATTCTCGCATCAGCACGCAACAAGCTCCGCAGGCCAAACGTCGCCTTCAGAATCACAGGAAAGACTCCGGACAGTTTCCTGATCGAGGCGTTGAAAGCCCTTTCAAAGGGCAGCGGAAGGCCGGCGCTCTACAACGATGATCTCTACGTCAAGACACTCAAGTCGATGGACCTCGGTCTTACCGACGAGGATTCGCGCGAGATCGGGTTTGGCGGATGTACTGAGACCATGATAGCGGGCCTGTCGAATGTCGGTAGCCTCGAGGGCGAGATAAATCTTGCGAAAGCATTGGAACTGTCAATCTTTGATGGCTTTGATCCAATAGGCAAATTCCAGGCGGGTCCGCATACCGGACGTTTCGAGGATTTTAAGACATTCGACGAATTCCTTGCCGCGCTGAAACGCCAGATCCAATACAGGACAGATTCTTTCGTTGCCGCCAGCCAGTCGGAACTGGCGAAACGTTTCACTGCCGGAGATCCGAAACTGTACAGGACTTTTTTCACGAGGGACTGCGTGAAGAACAGGAAATCATTCGAAGCCGGCGGAGCCAGATACAACTGGGCGGTCGTGACATATCAGGGGATCGCCAATACAATAGACAGCGCCGTGGCAATCAGGAAATCAGTGTTTGACGAGAAAAGTATCAGCGCTGAAGAGCTGGTCAGGTCCTTGGAATCGGACTTCAGGGGATTCGAGAAGATCCGGCGCAAACTGCTTGCGTCTCCGAAATTCGGTAACGACGACTCCTACGCCGATGAAATTGGCAAGGACATAGTTTCATTTGCGTGGAAAGAGCTTTACAGCCATGAAACTCCGAGGGGCGGCCGTTATATCGCGTCATGCATACTTTTTGTGACCTATCTGCATGCCGGACGTTGCGTTGGAGCGACTCCCGACGGGCGCAAGGCATTTGAAGCGCTTGTGGACTCCGTAGGCGCCGTGCAGGGCTGCGATGAGAAAGGTCCGACCGCGCTTCTCAAGTCTGTATCGAAACTGCCGCTCTGGCTTGCCGCGGGAACACCTGTCCTCAACCTCAGGTTCCAGAAATCCCTGTTCGGCAGCGACGACTCTGTTGCGAAACTCGCAAAACTGATCCGTGCATTTTTCAAGCAGGGAGGAATGCAGATCCAGATCTCAGTCCTGGACTCGAAGGAGATGCGGAATGCGCAGAAGAACCCGGAAAAGTACAAGGATCTTATTGTCAGGATTGGCGGTTACAGCGAATATTTCAACGGCCTCGAAAAGGAACTCCAGGAAACTGTGATCAAGAGGACGGAGCACGGATTGTAAATAAGAATATCCAATATCCAACAAGGAATATCCAATGTTCAAGTTAAGATTATCCTGGGATTAATTCCGATGGAAATTGGAAATAGAGTGTTGGATGTTCGATGTTCATGAGTGTGTTATTGACAATAGAGCAGTTTTTAGATTTATGTTCGGGGTCGGAATCGGTATCGGGTTCGGTATCGATAATGAATTCAATCGAAAGCGATTCCGATAGCGACCCCGACGCCGATAAAATTATTTAGGACACTAATGATGGAGAACTTAATCATATGAGTAAATCAAGCAAAATTCCAGATATCTCCGAGAGGATCTCAATCCTCCGCAGGAGATGTCTTGACAGGAAGGCGGCTCGCGGAAATCCGCCGAACTGGAAGGCTGCTGTCGATGCTGCGGTCTTGAAACAGACTGAGAACTTGGAATCCTGGCAGCTCAGGATGGGTATGAGGACAAAGGCTAGGCTTGAAGCTCTCAGGTTTGAAACCGATGACTTGGAACTTCTTGCAGGAAGGGTCTCGCATGGCGATCATGGCTTTTCGGAAGGCGAGATAGCCAAAGCTGAGAAGTATCTTTCCAATTACGAATGGCCCGCTGGGCAGACCGGGCATTGCGCGATGGACCTGTCCAGGATCTTCAAGATAGGAATCGATGGCATTCTTTCAGAGCTGGGAAAAAGATCGGAGCCGTGCACGGGCGAGAAGAAAAACATATATCAGTCCTTCATATATGCGGTTGAAGGCTTTTCGGCAATGATCGAAAATGCGAAGTCCGCAGCCTGCAGGGCCGAAGAGAAAGCGCCCGCCTGGCGGAAGGAGGAACTTGGGGAAATTATTGATTCATGCGAACGGATAAAGTCAGGACCGCCTGTTACGTTCCGTGATGCCATCCAGCTCATATGGTTCATCGATACCGGAATCTCATTTGCCGACAATGCCGGACTTGTCGTTCCCGGGCGCCTTGACAGGGAGCTCATCGGATTCTATGAACGCGACATCAAGGCGGGATTCCTTACCAGGGAAAAGGCGTTGAACCTCATTGAAAGCCTTTATCTTCTGATCAACGACTACGTTCCGGACGGTCTTGCGGTTTCCGTGATGACCGGAGGAACGGATGCAAATGGCAAGGACACTTCGAACGAGCTTTCATATCTCTCACTCGAGGCCTTGCGCCGTACAAAGCTCGTTTATCCGACGGTCGGTGTCTGCTGGCACGAGAAGACGCCGGAAAAGCTCTCGATGCTGGCGTGCGAACTTATTTCAAAGGGATACTCGACTCCGGCATTCTTCGGAGACAAGGTAATCCAGAAGGGGCTCATGTCATATGGGCTCAATGCAAGACAGGCATGCAACTATATCAATTCCACATGCGTCGAAATAACTCCTGTAGGCTGCAGCAACGTGTGGGTCGCATCCCCGTATTTCAGCCTTTGCAAGATCCTTCTTGACGAAATCGGCGCGCAGGCGGATTCTGTGAAATGCGCAAAAAGCTTCGATTCGTTCCTCTCGTCATATTTCCAACGGCTTGCCGTCGCGATAAAGGCGGCGGTGGACGAGCAGGAGGCGGCCCGTGCAGGAAGAAGAAGGCATGGAGGCAAACCGCTCCAGAGCGTATTCACGAAATCCTGCATCGAGTCAGGGCGCGACATCGACAGCGGCGGTGCGGAAGTCAACTGGATCGAATGTTCATTCGTCGGGATTGCGAACCTCGCAGATTCCCTGCATGTTATACGCGAGGAGATCTTTGAGAGGAAGAACCTGGATTTCACAGGTCTCAGCAAAATGCTCGATTCCAATTTCCTGGGCTGTGAGAACGTCAGGCTCCGCTTCCTTGATGGA
>JANYBI010000561.1 GCA_025360875.1 Lentisphaerota bacterium | reverse complement strand
GGAAGCATAAGCATGTATGCCCAATACAAGATCATGCAGGCCGCCAGACAGGAGAAGATACCTGTTCTGCTTGACGGACAAGGCGGAGATGAGCTTTTCTCAGGATATTGGCCTACTTATTTCCTCTATCTAAACAATATTTATCATAGCAAGGGAATCCGCAAAGTCCTCACGCATCTTGCAGGCACATTTACCGGGGGAAACACCGAAATCCTGTCGCAGATCCTATCCCATTATATAGAATACCGGAAACGAGCCTCAAAATCTCTTCCTTTCTCGATCAACAGCAAATACATTAAGCAGCTTGAAGGTCTAAGTTCGCTCCAGTGGCATCGTGATGCGCAGAATCTCACACCCTGCGAATATCGCAAAGCGGAAATTTTCAGGATACATCTGCCACGTCTGCTGAAATGGGAAGACAGGAATTCGATGGCCTTCTCAATCGAGTCCAGGGTTCCATTCCTTGATGTGAATCTGGTTGAACTCCTGCTGTCTTCCGATCCCGGACTGAACATGAGGAAAGGCTGGACAAAATATCTTTTGAGAAAGTCCATGGATTCCAGATTGCCAAGGGAAATATGCTGGAGAAAGGACAAGAAGGGATTTGAGACGCCACAGGAAAAGTGGATGAAATCCGGAGCCTTCAATAAGTATCTTATCAGCTGGGCTGCGGAAAAGGATCATCCTGTATC
Source organism: Lentisphaerota bacterium (assembly GCA_025360875.1). Lineage (GTDB taxonomy): Bacteria > Verrucomicrobiota > Lentisphaeria > Victivallales > GWF2-50-93 > GWF2-50-93. The sequence continues at coordinate 1,938 of JANYBI010000561.1, read as the reverse complement.
CCAGTTTATCGCTGATGATTTCCAGGATATCCAGCTGAAGATAATCGACGGCAATTTCGAAGCGACCAGGATGTTCCGCCTTTTCTGCATGGATTGGTGGATGAAGAATATTTTAAATTTTAGATGATGGATTTTGAATGAAAGACAATCTGATAAAAACTAAGACTTTTCAATTTTCCTTATCAATTATTGACTTGTACCGTCTGCTCCAGCAACACAAAGAATTTGTCATCTCGAAACAGCTCTTACGATCTGGCACGAGCATTGGTGCGAATGTTGAAGAAGCTGTCGCGGCTGAAAGCAGGGCTGATTTTACACATAAAATGTCCATTGCATCAAAAGAAGCTCGTGAAACATTATACTGGCTACGTCTCTTACATGAATCAAAACTGACTATGAACATCAATTATCAGCCATACATTGAAGAAGTCCAGCAAATCATCAACATTACTACAAAAATAGTCAAAACCGCCGGAAAGAATTAATGGCATCCAAAATTCAAAATTCAAAATTCAAAATTGTTGTTCTGACACAATATTATCCTCCGGAGCATGGCGCACCGCAGAACAGGCTGCATGATCTTGCTAGACGCTGGGTAAGCTCCGGACATGATGTCACCGTTTTGACAGCAATGCCGAATTATCCTACGGGTCAAATTTTCCCTGCATACCAGGGAAAATTTACTTTCACAGAGTCGATTGACGGAATCAAAGTGATCCGCTGCTGGATCCTGCCGACAAAAAAGAAAAGTACTCTCAGGCAGCTTGTCTGTTATTTTTCTTTTGTAAAATCCTCCGCATTCATCGGTCTTTTCAAGCTTGGCAAATCCGACTTCCTGATCTGCGAGAGCCCTCCCCTGTTCCTGGGATTCACGGCACTGTTCCTGAAATTCGTCAAAGACACAAGGCTTGTCATGAACATCAGCGACCTTTGGCCTGAGAGCGCGGTCCAGCTCGGTATGATCGGAAAAGGTCCTGCCCTGAGTTTTCTGGAATGGTTTGAAAAGCTGCTCTACAGGAAATCTGCGCTCGTATCATGCCAGACCGAAGGGATCGTCGAAGGCGTAAAGAAAAGGTATCCGGCATCAAGGACATTCCTTTTCCCGAACGGTGTTGATCTTGACATGTTCATAAGGCAGCCTAAAGATGCGAATTTCGCAGCGACCCACGGAATTCCAAAGGACTATTTTGTCATCGGTTATGCAGGCAACCATGGCCGATCGCAAGCGCTTTCACAGGTGATTGAAGCCGCAAGGCTCCTTAAGGACAACAAGTTATTCTTTGCATTTTTCGGTGATGGTCCGGAAAAGGAGGAACTCCAGAGGAAGGCTTCAGGCATGGGCCTTGAAAACCTGAAATTCTTCGATTCGGTTCCAAGGGACAGGATGGCCTATCTGCTTTCGCAGTTCGACATTGCAATAGTGCCCCTCAAGGACATAAAAATTTTTGAGGGAGCCCGTCCATCGAAAATTTTTGAGCTCATGGCGGGACAAATACCATTCATATTCTGCGGGAAAGGTGAAGGTGCGGAAGTCGCACTGAAGAGCGGATGCGCAAAAGTTGTTCCTCCTGAAAATCCCGAAAAGCTCGCAGGGGCGATAATGGAGTTTGCGAAACTCGCAAAAGAGGATCTTGCAAAATCCGGCGAAAAGGGGAGGTTATATGTGTCTGAAAATTTCAACCGTGCAGTTTTGGCGGATCAGTTCATGGATAAATTGAAGGAGATAGGCAAATGAATATCTATTCTCCGCTTCATCCTGCGGCTTTCTTCATGATCCAGCGGCGGCAGCGCGAGATCCGCAGAATACTGGCAAAGGCATATCCTGACGGCGTGGAAAAGATCAGTCTTCTCGAGGCTGGCTGTGGAAATGGCCAATGGCTGGCGGAATTCCAGACCTTCGGATTCATGCCCGAGAACCTTGCCGGAATCGAACTCGAC
>JANYBI010000558.1 GCA_025360875.1 Lentisphaerota bacterium | reverse complement strand
GTTCCTCGCTGGCCGCCGATGGCAATTTGCCATTGTACCGCCATGCGATGGAGAAATGGGAGCCTGATTCATACAGGGCAATCGTCGTGTATAACGGGGAAAGCCCCCTGGACAAGGAACAGGGGCTCAAATATATCGAGGGCATGCTCCAGGACAAGACTAGGACTCTCAATCTCGTAGTCGGGAAAGCCGATATCAACGACAAGGCCGTAATTGATGAGAGGACTACCGAAATCCTGAAGACTTTCAAGCCTGACAGGTTGCCTTTCACCGTCATCTATTTTCCGGCAATTTCAAATGTGGACATCCCACTGTGGGCCGGTTATCTTACAGTTCCGGCTGCCGAACAATTGGCTGATTCCCCTGTCAGGCGGGAGATCGCGAGGAAGCTTCTCAAAGGTGACAATGCGGTATGGCTTTTCATTGATTCCGGAAACGAGGAGAATGATGCCAAGGCTTTTCAGATTCTTTCCGAGGAGATACGACTCGCGTCCGGAGTCCTGCCGGAAGTGCCGCGCGGAGACGGGGAAAAGGAGCTTGCGCCGGATATGAACACCGGAGAAGGCAATGTGCTTCCCGCCAATCCATTGAAAATGTCTGTCATAAAATTCTCCAGGGATGATAAGGCCGAGTTGATCCTGCTGGAGATGCTGAACTGCATTGAACCCGAAATGATCAATGCTAAGAACGAGCCTGTCATAGCCCCTGTATACGGCAAAGGCAGGTTGCTGGACATTCTTTCATCAGATGAAGTCTGCAGGGAGAATATCCGTTCTGCAGTGCAGAAGCTGGCAGGAGGATTCTCCGGCGAGGGCAAGCTGTCGGATTCAGGTACCGATCTCCTGATGGGAGTGAACTGGAACGCTTTCCTGAAAAACGAGTTGAATGTGGATAAAAACCTTGCGCCTTTAAAAGCTTTCAGCGAGGGCAAAGATAATGAAGTGTCCGACATGCTTCCGCCGCAGGATGAGAATGTCTCTGTTCCCGAGACCAGCTCAGAACTTGCTGCCGTTGAGGAAAGCCCGCCGCCACCACCGCCTGTCCAGATGAAGGTGATAAACCTTTTCCTTGTGCTGGTAATTGTCTTCCTGTCAATACTCTTTGTGATTGTCGTCATGAAACTGAGGAAATGACAGCCGAATCCGCTGACGACTCCTTTGGTATTACGGCATCGCTCAGAAAACCTGTGTAGCAGGAATGCCTGGAGCCTTCTGGCTGTCGGTTTTCCTCTGTATCAGGGTTTCAAATGTCACATCACATTTGGGACAGATAAAATATGATCTGCACATAGCAGGCGTTTCGGTAAACTCCGTGCCTATTGTCTGTTCTGAAACGAATCCGCATGACATGCACTTTTGCCGGTAGTAAAGGTATTTGCCATCAAATTTAGTTATGATGGCATTCTTGGCTGTTACTCCATCCACTGCAATACCAATAACCAATTTTGTCGTTTTGCTATTTTCCGGAGAAGTTGAACATCCAATTAATAGGATAAGAAGAAGGGCAAACTGTAGAATTGTGATGGTTTTCATATTCAGTTGTTCTCGATGACGTCCTATTATACACTTCCTCATAACCAGTTGTAAACTAAATCATAAAAGGGGGTAAAAGTCAAGGGATTGGCCTTGGAAGGACGGCTGAAAGGGAATTGGAGCGAGCGATGAGATTCGAACTCACGACATTCACGTTGGCAACGGCAAAAGGCTTACCTCAAATATCAGGTTCAGCCTCATTTCTTTATGTCTCTTGTCATATATTTATGCTGATTTAACCCGAAATAGAGTGACGATAAGGTGACGCATGTTCATTTGCTCTTCGGGACGTAGTCTTTTTTATTGGGATCATATTCCATCTCACCGAGGAATTTCCCGTTTGCATCCCAGCCGATAAGGCCTGTGTATATTTTATCATCAATCGTTGTTTGTTCGGCTAATCCAAAAATACTTAATTTTCCGCTTTCATGGAACCCTACTGATGTAACCTTCAATTTCCCTGATGGTGTGTCAACAACCTGCGGTTCAGAAAGCGAGTATGTTGAAATCTTTCCGCTTTCAT
>JANYBI010000530.1 GCA_025360875.1 Lentisphaerota bacterium | reverse complement strand
TCTCCCGTACAATCTGGATGCGGCGACCAAAGCGAAAATGGAGCTGAAAAAATATTGATTTTTCTTTTCCAATGCCTTTTCACCAAAAAAAGTAGCCAGCCCTTTTGAGGCTGGCTACGTACTTCACTGAACTCTTACGTCCGGTTTTCATATTTCTCAGGATTTTACAGACGGGGGAAGGATATGTCCGGTAATAATCCAAATGATGGTTCTGCCTTACCAGTAATAACTTTGTCAGTATCCAAAAGCTTCTATTTCGGGCTCTTCACCATGCTGGCGGGTCTTTTCGTGCTGGTCGGCTGGCAGTTTGACATTTCCACGTTGAAAAGCGTACTGCCTTGCTTCGTGACCATGAAAGCAAACACTGCCGTTGGTTTTGTCCTTGCCGGATTGTCGCTTATGCTTCTGGCACGCTCGAACCCATCTTTGCTGGCCCAACGTCTGTCACAAACTGCTTGCGGGTATTACGGCACTACTCGGCGCTCTGACGCTCTGCCAGTATCTTTTCGGCATCAATCTTGGCATTGATCAGATGTTCTTCCGTGAACCAGCAAATGCGGTGGGCACTCTCTCCCCTGGACGCATGGCGCCCAATACCGCAATCAACTTTTTCTTCTGGGCTGTGCGATGATTCTTATTAATTTCCGAAAGGGTATCAAGTCCTCGCAATCTCTGGTTATTCTTGCAGGTCTCATGGGGCTAATGCCTCTGATTGGCTATTTTTATGGGGCGACTGCTTTTATCGGTTTTGGACACTATACGCAGATGGCGGTGCACACGGCTGTCCTTTTCATAATTGCGAGCACAGGAGTTCTTTTGCTGCGTCCAGCGGACGGATTTATGCGGACAGTTACCAGCGATACGATGGGCGGTTGGTTGATTAGGCATCTTCTACCGTTCCTGGTAGGTGTTCCCATCCTGCTCGGCTGGTTCCGTGTACAGGGTGAACGGTATGGACATTTTGAAAGCTCTCTCGGAGTGTCCTTAATGATGGTTTGCATGACACGCTAAAGCCGTGAACTCCAACTGGGAATCAGTCCAAAGAAAAATAATTTAAGATAAAACAGGAGAAATTCCATGAGTGAGAATCAAATGGTCAAATCAATTGAAATCCTGCTGGTGGAGGACAATCCGGGCGATACGGACCTTATCCGTGAAGGGCTCGAGAACAGCAAGATCCATAACAGGCTGCATGTGGTCGAGGACGGAGAAAAAGCCCTGGCTTACCTTCGCAAGGAAGCACCGTATGCAAATGCATCCAGGCCCGACCTGATACTGCTTGACTTGAATCTGCCCAGAAAGGATGGACGGGAGGTATTGGCGGAAATAAAGGAGGACAAGTACTTGAAGCGGATACCGGTGATCATCCTTACCACCTCAAAGGCGGAGGAAGACATCATCAGGACCTATAATCTGCATGCCAACTGCTATATCAGCAAGCCTATCGACGTGGGGCAGTTTCTGAATGTGGTGAAATCCATAGAGAATTTCTGGCTGAGCATCGTCATCCTGCCTTCCAATGGAGGTAGAAATGGAGCAAAAAAGTGATTGACAGATTACACATTCTGCTGGTTGAGGACAATCCCGGCGACGCCGATCTGATCCGGGAGATGCTGCCGCCGGATAGCCCCGAAGGGGTCGAGATCGAGTGCGTATCACGATTGTCGAAGGCGCTTGAATGCGTACGGGTGGTTCGCTTCGAGATCATTCTGCTGGATCTCGGACTGCCTGACAGCCAGGGTTTGGAAACCATCCGGGCAATGAGGCACGGGGCGCCAAGTTTACCTATTATTGTTCTGACAGGAAACCAGGACGAACAGGTGGGATTGGAGGCGATCAGGGAAGGTGCCCAGGATTATCTGGTCAAAGGCCATCTCGATAATAGAATGCTTATGCGTGCAATACGTTATGCCATGGAGCGCAAGCGGGCTGAAGAGGTGCTCCTCAATATGGCGCAGGAGTGGCAGCGCACCTTCGACACCATGAACGAGGCCGTCTGGATTCTTGATAAGGACAATCGGATTTTACGCTCCAACAAGGCTGCGGAACTATATTTTCACAGGCCGCGTGCGGAGATGGTCGGCAAAAACTGCTGGGAGATTGTGCATAACACTGCCCAGGCTGTAGCCGATTGTCCCATCTTGCGTGCACGAAAGAGCTTGCACCATGAAAGTACGGAACTGCAGATCGGCGAAGCATGGTTTGAAATCTCCGTGGATCCGATCCTGGATTCGGAGGGGCGCTTTGCAGGGGCAGTCCACGTCGTCATCAACATCACTGCGGAAAAACTCTCGGAGGAGGCTTTACGGAAGAGCGAGCAGGAGTTTCGCTCCCTGGCCGAGTCCATGCCGCAGATCGTCTGGATCACCCGGCCCGATGGCTGGAATATCTATTTCAATCAGCAATGGGTGGACTACACAGGGTTGACGCTGGAGGAAAGCTACGGCCATGGCTGGAATACTCCATTCCATCCTGATGACCGGAAGCGTGCATGGGAGGCCTGGCAGAATGCGACGCAAAATGACGCCACTTACTCGCTTGAATGCCGTCTGCGACGCGCCGATGGCGCATACCACTGGTGGCTTGTCCGCGGTGTGCCTATGCGTGATGCGGACGGGAAGATCCTGAAATGGTTCGGCACTTGCACCGATATCGATGAAATCAAAAATGAGGAGGAGAAAAGGGAAAAGCTGGAATTACAGCTCCGTCAGGCGCAGAAGATGGAAGCCGTAGGGCAATTGGCGGGAGGAGTCGCCCATGATTTCAACAACATGCTGTCCGTGATAAACGGATATTCGGATATGCTGTTGATGGAAATTCCGACCTCAGATCCAAAATACGAGCGTATAATGGAAATCAACAAGGCCGGACAACGCTCCGCGGATCTCACCCGTCAGCTTCTCGCATTTGCACGCAAACAGAACATAGCTCCAAAAGTCCTGGACTTGAATGATACCGTTGAGGGCATGCTCAAGATGTTCCGGCGCCTTATCGGTGAAAACGTCGAACTCCTCTGGAAACCCTCTGTAAATCTCTGTAAGGTGAAAATGGATCCCTCGCAGATCAACCAGATTCTAGCCAACCTGATAGTAAATGCCCGCGATGCAATCTCAGGCACCGGGAAGATAGTGATTGAGACCGACAAGGCTGAACTGGATGAAGCATACTGCGAAATGCATCCGGACACATTTCCTGGAAAGTATATTGCACTGTCTGTCAGCGACAATGGCTGCGGCATGGGCAAAGACACAATCGAGCATATCTTTGAACCGTTCTTTACGACCAAGAAGATCGGGGAAGGGACAGGACTCGGACTTGCTACCGTCTTCGGCATCGTAAGACAGAACAACGGCACCATAAATGTTGACAGTGAACCGAGGAAAGGAACAACATTCAAAATATATCTGTCCAGCTATGAATCTGAGATTTCAGAAAAAGATGAGAGCAATGACACTGCCAAAATTATCACTGGAACTGAAACCGTCCTTCTGGTCGAGGATGAAGAGTCACTTCTTCAATTTGCCAAAATGCTGCTTGAACGGCTTGGCTATAAAGTTCTACCTGCAGACAGTCCCGCCCAGGCCATAAATATTGCAAGTGAATACAAAGGCGATATTCATCTTCTGATGACGGACGTGGTCATGCCGGAAATGAGCGGCCGGGATTTAAGCCGAAGTTCCTATAACAAGAAAACGCTTTGCCCTTTATCTTCAATGAGTTAAATCTAAATCGCCTCTTCCGGTACTGGACACATCCTATTTGAGTTTGAAGCCGAGGAGTTCAAACGCCTTGCGCTGGAGTGCCGAGGCTTCTGTGGTCTTTACAAAACATTCCGCACCTTTAAGACACGGGCGGATTGTGTTTCTGGCAATGGTGGAAAGATTTTTCATCAGCGTCCTGA
>JANYBI010000529.1 GCA_025360875.1 Lentisphaerota bacterium | reverse complement strand
GACAACATCAAACGGGGTGATGTTGTCGGTGGCCAAGTCTTTATTTTCGGAAGAATCCTGCATTTTACCTGGAATTCAGATATGGTTATAAAGCCTATTTAGATCCTCCCCCAAACAAAACTATATACAGCGGAAAACCGGAAATTGCAAGGGCTTCCAATGGAAAATTAAAAGGCTGGCATTGAAAAGCATATGCTTTCGGCTATGTTTTATTTTCCCCTTTGCATTTTTGAGGCTAGGATGAGGATTTCAAAAGATATTAAAATCAAGTTAACTATAAATAAAAACTTGGAGTAATCTTATGAAAGTATCTGTTGATAAAATCCGTAATTTCGCCGTTGCAGGACACACACATGGAGGCAAGACGACCCTCTGCGATCTGATGCTCTTCAAGGCGAAGGCCGTCGAGAGGCTTGGCAGCGTCGACCATAAGACAAGTATTTCCGACTACACGTCAGATGAGCAGGAAAAGCTCAGCAGCATCTATGCGACTTCGCTCAACTGCCCCTGGAACAGCCATCATTTCTTCTTCCTGGACACCCCCGGATATGGCGAATTCATCGGCGAGACCATTGCCGCGGTGCACAGCAGCGACGCGGTCCTTGTCGTGGTCGACGGGGTCACAGGCCTCGAAATAGGAACGAGCAAGGCATGGACGCTTGCAAAGGAGAGGTCGCTCCCGAGAATGTTTTTCCTGAACAGGCTCGACCGCGAACTGGCTGATTTCGAAAGAGTGCTCAACCAGATACAGGAGGCATACGGCAGCACGATATGCATTCCGCTGACATATCCTGTCGGTAAGGAAAATAGTTTTTCAAAGGTGATAAATGTCCTCACCGACAAGGATGTCCCCGCCGAACTGGCCGACAAAGTCGCCCAGGCCAGGGAGAAGATAATGGATGCGGTTGCCGAGACGGACGAGGAGCTCACCATGAAATATCTCGAAGGGCAGCCTCTCACGGAGGATGAGATCGCCAAAGGCCTTTCCAAGGCGATCGCCAAGGGGACGCTGGTCCCTGTCTTTGCCGGAAGCGCCGCCAAGGATATCGGTGTGACTGAGCTTATGAACGGAATTGCGAGCTACTTCCCGGATCCCCTTGCCGCCGGTGAAAAGCTGATGAAGGACGGCAAGAAGCTGGCTCTCAAGCAGGACGGTCCCGGAATGGCGTTAGTCTTCAAATCCATCGTGGATCCTTTTATCGGGCAGCTGACCCTGTACCGCGTATATAGCGGCAAGTTCGTGGCGGAATCCGAAATGCAGAACCTTTCCACAAGGGAGAAGGAGAGGTATGCTGCGATTTTCGTCACCAATGGGAAAATCCAGACCCCGATAACCGAGGCGCTGCCCGGATTCATCGTTGCGGTTCCGAAGCTCAAGGCGACAAAGATTTCCAATACCCTTTCAACTGTTGCATCTGCCGACATGTTCGAACCCGTACCGTATCCTAATCCTGTCATGTCCTATGCCGTCACGGCCGCCAAGGCCGGTGAGGAGGAGAAAATCATGGCAGGACTTACAAAGATCGCCGACGGCGATCCTACTATCAAGCTTGAACGCAACGATGAAACCCACGAACTGCTTCTGCGCGGAATGGGCGACCAGCACATCAACCAGGTCGTCAAGAAGCTCAAGAATACAAACAAGATCGAGGTAGTCCTGTCCAGCCCGAAGATTCCGTACAGGGAGACGGTCACGTCTGTCGGCGACGGGCACCATAGGCACAAGAAACAGAGTGGTGGACATGGGCAGTTTGCGGAAGTCTATCTCAAGGTCTCCGCCAATCCCGGCGGATTTGAATTCGTAAACGACGTATTCGGGGGAAGCATACCGAAGAACTTCATTCCTGCCGTTGAAAAAGGCGTCAAGGAGGCCATGTTCAAAGGTCCTCTCGCAGGATGCCATGTGGAGAACATCAAGGTCTCAGTGTATGACGGAAAATACCACGATGTCGACTCGTCTGAAATGGCGTTCAAAATAGCGGCCAGGGCCGCCTTCAGGACTGGCGTGCAGGCTGCAAGGCCTATTCTTCTCGAGCCCATACAGAAAGTCAAGATAATGGTTCCTGAGAAGTATATGGGTGACATTACTGGTGATCTGAACCACAGGCGCGGCCGCATTCTTGGAATGAGCGTAGAGGATGGCATGGAGGTAGTCAATGCCGATGTCCCTCTCGCTGAAATGGCCCGCTACGCCAGCGAACTCCGCAGCCTTACGCAAGGATGCGGCTCTTTCGAAATGGAATTCTCAAGATACGAGCAGGTGCCTGCAGTCGCCGCAAAGCAGATCATAGACAATTATACCAAGTCCGTACAGGCTGAGGAAGAATAAAAGCAATTGCCCTGGAAGTGCAATTGCTTTTATTACGAACGCGGGAGCATCCTGATAAATTTATAGGCATTTACGAGCGAGAGGCTCCCGGGAGTGCGGTGACGGAGTCACCGCTTGGGCGGTTGATAGACAAAAAGCGCAGACTTTGTCTGCGCACTTCCGCCTTCGCATGGAAGCTATGGCGCGACGTAAGAGTTCAGTGAAGTACGTAGCCAGCCTCAAAAGGGCTGGCTACTTTTTTTGGTGAAAAGGCATTGGAAAAGAAAAATCAATATTTTTTCAGCTCCATTTTCGCTTTGGTCGCCGCATCCAGATTGTACGGGAGA
>JANYBI010000522.1 GCA_025360875.1 Lentisphaerota bacterium | reverse complement strand
GATGACGCGCTGAAGGGATATCAGAAATGCATGGAGGGCGGATGGAAGGAGAATCCCCAGCCGTTCCTGAGAACCTCGAAAATACTCGCCGCCAAGGGCAAGAATGAAGATGCCCTGAAAGTGTTGGAAAAGGCCCGTGAGATTTTTCCTGCCGACATTCCGCTCGGTACCCAGCTTGCGCTGGCGTACAACAATGCCGGCCAGATTGACAAGTCGGCCGCCGAATTCAAGAAGATCGGCAAATCGGATCTGTCCCTGGAAAACCTGAGGATCTACTGTTCCATACTTCAGAAGAAACAGGATAAGGAACAGGCGCGGGAGCTTTACGTCTATGCTTCGAAGAGGTATCGCGATCTCGACTGCTTCATGTCTGCCGCCATGCTCATGGACAAGCCCCAGGACAAGATTGACATCCTGAACCAGGCACTGGGCGCGATCGATGAGAAGAAGAAGAGCGTCGCCATAATGTATCTCACTGAGATTCTCATGCAGAGCGGAAAGAAGGATGAAGCCGCAAAACAGCTCGACAAGATCAATCTGGGGGAACTGAAACCCGAGAAGATACCTGATTTCCTGAAAATGCTCGTCAGCAGTGGCAATCTGGCGAAATTCAAGACCGAATATAAGCAGGCGATAGATCTCTTCCCGAATGATTTTGCCCTCCATCAGACGATATGCGACGCCCTGATGGAAGGCGGACAGGACAAATTGGCCATGGAGATGTATTCGGACTGGTGGATAAACAAGAGCCAGGATTACATAGGGGGATATTTCTACGCGAAAGCTATCGGTGTGATGCCAGACGAGGTGGTGCCCATATATAAGAAGATTACCGAGTTGAATCCTGCGTTTTTCGAAGGGTTCTATGAGCTTGCATATTTCTATACCTTGAAACGCGACTTCCAGAATGCCGAATATTCATATGCCGAATGCGCCAGGCTCAAACCTAACGACAGGAATGTCCAGCAGCTCTGCGCATTTGCAAAGGCGAGGAATGGAAAAGGCGAGGAGGCCATCGAAAGTTATGGGAAGTTCCTGTCCGAACAGAAACTTTCCCCAGAAGACAGGGCGGTGGAGCTTTTAAATATCGCATTCAGGCTTCCTTCTTCCGACAAGGCGGAAAAACTCCTGGAAGAGTTAAAAGTCAACCCGAAATATGCCGATGAATACAAGACCCAGCTCATAAGATACAAGATGGCATATGGAAAACCTGAAGATGAGGATTTTGCCGAACAGTATCCCAAGGCGGCGAGGAAATACCATGAGATCTATCTGCTTTCAAAAGGAAGGAACAATGAAGTTCTTCTCATGACAGTTCCGCCTGACGAGTTTCCTGATTTCTGGAAACTTTTCATCCTCTGGCGGACCGACAAGCCGGGATGGCAGGATGGGATTGATGTGTTTATGGCGAAGAACAAGGCCAAGAAGGATGCCATATATGGCATTGTCGCCGCCATGTGGAATGGGAAGCTCTCGCCTGATGACGCCAGGAAGAACCTTGAGAAGATCCATCCGGACAATGAGGCGCTCTTCTATCTCCTTCTCGCTGAGAAATACAGGAAGGACAAGGTTGCGGTCAAGGCAAAGGTCTCCTACCAGAGAGCCGCGTCCGAAAAGCAGAATCCGATATCCAGGATCGCCGATTTCATGACAAAACAGCCGATGAAATGATTCGGACGGCAATACATGACGTCAGGCTTCCATTGATGCAAAAACAAAAACTAAAGATTGGGGTTAATAATGGATGATTCAATGATAAATGTGCTGAAAAGTGTTGGACAGGACCATCTGCTGAAATTTTTCGGCGAGATGAATATGAGGCAGAAGGAGAAGATCCTTGCCCAGCTCAGGGATGTCAACTGGCAGGAACTTGATGTGCTTATCCAGTCCTATGTGACCAGCCATCCGGAAACCGTAATCCCCCAGGACATAAGTCCCGCCCCATATTTCCCGTCTGCGCCGGACAGCGATGACAGGAAGGAGTTCTACAGGGTCGCCAAGAGAAGGGGCGTAGAACTGCTTAAGAAAGGCAAGGTTGCAGCCTTGACTGTCGCGGGTGGACAGGGCACGCGGCTGGGATATGACGGCCCTAAAGGCACTTTTCAGATCAGTCCTGTCAGGAACAAGACTCTTTTCCAGTATTTTGCCGAGAAGATAATCAGGACCGGGAACAAATATGACTGTCCGCTCCATTGGTTCATAATGACAAGCCAGGCTAACGATTCGCATACGCGGGAGTTTTTCCAGAAGAACAATTTCTTCGGAATCAAGCCGGCGTTCGTGCATTTCTTCGCACAGGGGACGATGCCTGCGATAGGAATGGACGGCAAGGTTCTTCTTGAGACCAAGGAATCCCTATGCCTGTCGCCTAACGGTCATGGCGGTACCCTGCTCGCGCTGAAACTTTCCGGTTCAATTGCGCAGATGAGGAAGCTGGGCATAGAATATATTTCATATTTCCAGGTCGACAATCCGCTGGTCAGCATCGCGGATCCACTTTTCATCGGACTTCACTTCGTGGAGAAATCTGAAATGAGCGGCAGGATGCTCGCCAAGACAGGTCCGTTCGAGAAGCTCGGGAATTTCTGCATTGTCAATGGAAGACTCAATATAATTGAATACAGCGATATGCCGAGAAACCTTGCCGAAATGCGCGAGGCCGATGGAAGGCTCCGCTTCATATCGGGAAGTCCGGCGATACATATGCTGAGCGTTTCCTTCGTGGAGAAACTTACCGATGGCGGCAGGCTAAATCTTCCATGGCACCGGGCAGAGAAGAAAGTTCCTTGCATCGATGAGGCTGGAAATCCAGTCAAGCTTGAGAATCCTAATGCCGTGAAACTTGAGACTTTCATATTCGACGCGCTCCCGTTGGCCGAAAAGACCATGATCCTCGAGGCGAAGCGGGAAGAGGAATTCTCCCC
>JANYBI010000507.1 GCA_025360875.1 Lentisphaerota bacterium | reverse complement strand
ACTGCCTCGATGACAGCGGGACTCCTGTGAAACCTGGGAAATACAAGGCGACCGTTGTCCACCATCTTCCAATACAGCTCAAGTTCTACAACAGCTGCTACAGCTCTGCGACTCCTCCTTGGCCGACGGATGCCGGTGTCAAACTCTGGGGATCAAACCACGGATATCCGACATCTGTCGCAACCCGCGGCAATACCACCATCCTCCTTTTTACAGGTACTGAAGGCGGTTCAGGGATACAGCTTATAAACGATGATGGGATCATACAATGGACAAATGGCAATGAATTCCTGGATGCGACCATGGACGACAATTTCGCATATGGGCTTTCACGCTCCAGCTGGCAGAAGAAGACGCTTCTTTTCAAGTTCAAGCTCAAGGATGGACAGCTGATGGTGTTCGATGACGCCGACAAGTCCCCGAGTCCGACACTTCTCAATGATACTGATGTTACTGATTCCAGCAGCATTGCAATGGCGTATGGGAGCCTGTGGGTATGTTTTCCGGGACGATTCCTGCAGAAGGTGAATCCTTCTACCGGAGCCGTGGAATCAACAGTTGAAGCCGGAGATATTCTTGCTGTGACAGACCGTGATGACAAGCTGTACGGACTCTATGCAGGCGGAAGAGTCGCTTCTCTTGACGCGGCATTGAAAGCGACGGAACTCTTCAAGGTGGAAGGTCTGGAAAAACCAGTGCGCCTCGGAATCAGCCACGATCTGAAAAGATTCTCAATAAGCGATACTGGATTGAACCAGGTCGTAGTCGTCGGTACTGATGGGAAGAGAATCCGGGCGATTGGAAGCGTATGGAAAGGCGACGACCGTCCAGCCGGCAAGTTCATCATGAACGATCTTGTGCGTCCGATCGGATCTGACTTCGACCACCTTGGCCGCCTCTGGATATCCGAATGCGTCAAGACCTGCAAGCGGGTCACATGCTGGGACAAGGACTACAAGATGATCGACCAGTACTGGGGACAGGCCGACTATGGTGCGATGTCGGGTTTTCCCCTGACATTCGATGCGACGCGTTTCATCGCGCACGGCGTCGAGTTCAAGCTTGATCCGAAACCTGATCCATGGCACCATAAGACGAATGAACAGCCGCTGGCATACCATCCCGAGCTTGCACATGACCGCGGACTGGTCTATGAATACAAGGGGCATGAATACGCCTGCGGCGTGCCTGGTTTCAACAAGCCCGAGGATCTCAGCATTTTCAAGAAGGACAAGGACGGAGTCTTCCGTATCTGTCTGAAGATCAATTTCTCGAAGATGGTTAAAGGGAAGCCGGTAGGCGGACGCGCATGGATTGACAAGAATGACAATCACGCCGAAGATACAGATGAAGTAACTGAGAACATCGATTTCCAGAGCATATACTGGTCGAATGGCTGGGTCAGGCCGGATCTCATGATCATGAGCACCAACGGCCTGCGTTTCGATCTTAAGGGCATGACTGCTGAAGGTGTTCCGCTCTATGATTTCACAAGCCCTGAACTCATAAAGAACTGGGTCAAGGCTTCCTCAAACCAGGGTTCCTGTGGAAGCCCGATCATGGACATGGCCGGCAATGTGTCCGATGGAATTACGTACAGCACAGTTGACGGACACGCGGGTTCGTATCCAAATCTTTATGGACGCCATGATGCGCCAGCGGCCCGCCGCGGAGTCCTCATCGCGCCGTTCCGCACCAACGGTGTTGTCGAAGATATTCCGAACATCGGCAGCATGACCGCTCTCGGTGGCGACCGTGGCGAATGGTTCCTGATGTCGATGGACGGAATCTATCTTTCCAGCATCTGCCAGGATACAAAGGGAAGGGTCAATCTCGACGAGACGTTCATCGGACAGGAAAGTTTCGGCGGATTCATCTGGCGCGATACCTCGTCAAAGAAAGTATATGTCCAGCTTGGCGGCGCCTCGTACCGCCTTATGGAAGTGAAGAATCTCGAGACATGTGCAAAGGAAGTCAAGATGCTTGATGTCGGAGAAAAGAACATAGCTGAAGGCGTTGAGATCGCCAAGAAGCGCCAGCAGCAGGAGATCCCTGAACCTGGAACACTCCGAGTTGCGAAGGTCAACAAGCTTCCTGAGGAGGCGGCGCCTGTGTTGCAGCCGTCCAACCGTCCGCTGATCGACGGTTCCGTCGACTTCAAAGTGTCAGAATCAGGAAATCCTGCGAACTGGTTCCGCGCTTCGCTTGCCCACAACGGCAGGGATCTTGCTGTCATGTTCCAGGTTTCAGATGCAAGCCCGTGGAAGAACGGGCAGGGGCAGTTCACCCATGCGTTCATCGGCGGCGACTGCGTGGATCTCCAGCTCGACGTGCCTGGCCGCGGAGCAATCCGCATCCTCGCCGCGAATGTCGGTGGAAAGAACACTGTCGTCTACTGGCAGAAGAAGGCGGACCAGAAGGAAAATCCCATGACCTACATGGTCGGGAACAATGCTGCGAATGCAACCGAATTCGATGTCGTGAAACGTCTGGAATCCGCGAAGGTCCTGGTCGATTCCGGGATCAACACCTACACTGTCCTGCTGAAGATACCTATGAAGGATATCGGCCTTGACAAGGCGCTGGGCGAAAAGATCAAGGGTGTTGTCGGAGTCATCTACTCGGATCCGTCAGGTACGAACCGCGCTTCCCGCCTGTACTGGCACAACAAGAAGACAGGTCTCGTATCCGACGTGCCGAGCGAGGCGCGAATCGACATCGGAAATTTCGGAACGATAGAATTGGATAAGTGAATTTGCCGCAATAGCCATGTTTGCCAAGGTTATTCCATTTGACCTGTGGCTTCGGAGCTTCTTGTTCCCTTTATCTGTTTCATGAGATAAAGGGTCGTTACGAAGTTCCAGGCAAAAAGGGTGGCGACCACGCACCATTCCAGGATTGCCACGTCCCATATGGCCGGTCTTTTGAATGCCTGTGGATTTTTGATTTCAAACGGCGTGGATGAAGACATGTGGAACGCATTGAAGACAACAGCAAGGAACAGGATGCATGAGATCATCGCTGCGATTCCGGCGATCACAATGACGGGTGATTCCCTGAAGGAATATTTGCGCCAGAACGCGACTGTGAAGAGAAGAACGGCGAACATCCAGGCCCAGAAGAAGGTCATTGCAGTGATAAGATGCGGTTTTAATGAATCCATCGGTGAAAATCCGCATCCAACCGCACCGGCCATGGCGCAGAATCCTAGGAATAATGCAATGTAGCTTAGTTTCGTCCTTATGTGCGCTCCCAAGGAACACATAAGGGGGAAAAGCATGATGCTGGATATGATGATGGACCAATTGAAAACTTGCGCCATCATGGTGTGCCTTGGTGCTCCAAGCTCCGACACGAAGTTATTCAGGAAGGAATAACTTCCATTCGTATTTTTGAAAACAAAAATTGCCACGCCAATCCCGCAAGCCTGGATCATAAGTCCGGAAAATGCGAGCCAGATCGGAACATGTTTTGATGTGATGCCCATGCGCTATCGCCGATAGCTCTGATTTTATTTTAATGCATTTGCCTTTAAGGCCCAATTAATTCTCCAAGTTGCACATTCAGGCGTTCTGTTCAACTCTGACTTTTTCCGGATTCGCCGCCTCGACGCTTATTCCGTCCGGCCGGATATGGACGCATGTCTGCTGGCCCTGTGATTCAATGCGCACTCCGTTGCATCTGATGTATTCGCCGTCGATGATGATAAGGCTCAGGCAATCCTTCCTCTCCAGGATCATGCCGTAACGGCCCTTGAACGATATTCTGCCGTCAGAATAGGTTATCTCCTTGCGCGCCAGGAAGAGAGTATCGTTGATTCCATCGCCGTAGACACTCATGCCGATCTTCAGGCAGTTGCTCTCAATGTTTTCCGCCTTGAGGGTTTTCCTGTTTTTAGACAGCGGACGTATGATTGCCCCTATGGTGTCGGGAGACTGTATCTTAATCTGCAGATGGCGCATCGAAAAGCATTTTTCTTCCGGTTTGCCGTATTCCACTGACGGCTGCTGTGTCATCTCGTCGGTCGCGCATTCAAGACCAGGCAGGAGTACCTGGAAATCTGTTCCGAAACGTCCTTTGAAAATATAGCCTTTGTCCAGAATCCCCATATGCGAATCGGCTACCGCCTGCAAGTGCCAGAATACCGGGATGTCCTTTCCATCCAGGTCCAGATTGTCGTGCAACACGACATATTCATCCTTGATCCATGTGACGGATCTTGCATTGACAGGATTCTTCTCCGCAAACCTGGATTTTGCGAGTTCCACCAGGCTATGGTGGCAGTTGTCGCTGAGATAGACAGGCTCTCCCGGTTTGACTATGTCCGGATTGACGCCCTGCGCGAAATCAAGGTTCGAGAAAGATGCGAAACGTTCCATGTGGCCTGCGGCCAG
>JANYBI010000452.1 GCA_025360875.1 Lentisphaerota bacterium | reverse complement strand
CTCGATACACCCCATGGATACCGGATAATACTCTAAGTCGGAATATGCAATTCCCGAATAGCCGGTAGGCAGGACGATCTGAATCTTCTGCTCCCTGAACGCCGGGGCAAGGCCATTCTCGAATATTACATAGACTATATTGGTGTCGAGTGGATAATTGAAAGCCTTGACTTCTGACAGCTCCTTGGGAATCTTGTTGGCCATGTAATGGGAAGTTGTCACATAGTACTGTTGGATAAGTGGGTTTTCCGTATCCATCTTGTAGAGGTTCCTGAAATCTACGTCGGCTTCAGCCCAGTTCTTGTTGATGAGATAGCGTACGCCTGACATGTAGGTCACAAAGGGGTTCATGAAGTTGCCGTAGGCTTTGTTGGATTGGCTCTTCATCTCGTCGAAGGATGTCTTAAGTTCCGGATGCTCCTTTTCAAGTTCATCGAATGAGGCCTGTTTGCCAGCCTTATCACCTTCCTTTTTGTCCTCACCTTCTTTTTTGCTTTCGCTTTCCTTTTTATTCTCCTCGCCCTGTTTCTTTATCTCGTCCTCGAAATTTTTTTCAGCCTCTTTCTGGCGTTCGTATGCACGGCGGAGCTCCACGTTTGCTCCTGAAGCGTCTCCCAGGGCGAAATAGTCGAGAGCCTTATAGGTGTTGAGCAGAATCCTGTCATAGTTGAGTCCGGTGTAGGGCAGGGCGTTCTGGTTTGTCAATGCAGCGCCTGTTTCGGCTCCTGCCTTGCGCGCATTGATAGAGGCGCGATCATCGAAGTCCTTTATGATCGCCTCGCATTTCTCGAAAGCCTCCAGGCTTCCCTTGTAGTCACCTGAATCAAACTTGATTTTGCCCTGTTCAAGCCTCCACATCAGATCATCTCCGGTGTCAGTCCGGTCTGCGACCTTGGCGTCGATTATGCTTGACGCCTTCTGCAGGTCTCCAGAAGTGTAGGCGGTCATCAATTCCTCCTTCTGTGACCTGGAAGTGAACACGGAAGAGCATCCTGCAGAAAGGAGCAGGAGGAATGGAAGAGAATAAGTGAGAATGTTTCTTATCATAAAATGTACTCGTGATGAATCCTGAAACTACCAAATTGTGGGAAGTTAAACGTTAGGCTGCCGATATGATTCCCCTTTACCGGCTGACGTGAATAATCCTTATCTTCAGGACGCAAATTACCATCCCGGGGTGGCGCGTGGCGTTGCCGGCTCCGCTTCCTGCTCTTTCTTTTCAATCTGCCTGCAGATCGCCCCGACAGTAAGTACGCCATCGGATTTCACTATTTTAGCCTTTGAGAATTTCTGCTGGACGGCTGTAACCTCGATGATCCCTATCTTTGTCTCATCTGTTCCTATTACATCCCCCGTGTCAGGATCCTTTACTGACGCACCCTGGGCGAAGACTTCATACTGTCCGCCAACAACGAGACCGGTGCCTTCACCGCGGTTCAGGACAAGCTCTTCGCCCTGCACTGAAGCGATTTTCACAGGATAGATACCTTCAAGGATATAGTTTGAAGCGCATACTGCGCAGTCGGTGAATAGCCTGTCCCTATAGTCTCCGCCGGTCATGTTCTTGCGTTCCTGCGGGGGGATGTCCTTGCTGTCAAGTTTCCTTGTTATGGTGTTTGCGCAGACGATCTTTCCTGATTTGGTCTCAACCACCCTGAAATGGACTTTCATGGTTCCCTTGAGCCTTATTGAAGTTTCCTTTGTTATCTCGATGAACTTCTTCTCAATGTAGAACTCCACCCTGTCGACATGTCCGACCACCAGATAGTCGGCGACGAGGAGTTTTCCGATCCTCTGTTCCTCCCCCGGCTTGATGTAGTCGGATTCCGTGAGCTTGTTCTCCTTCATTATCTTTTCCACGAAGGAGCGTTCAAGCACCGTGAATTTGCGGGATTTGACAAGATTCTGGAGCAACTGGTCGGCGAACTCGCTCTCAACGACCTGGATCTTCATTTCCGTATCGTTGACATTGATCTGGATGTTGTTGGGTTCCAGTACGAATGGAAGGACCGCAAGTGTCGGCTTTTCGAGCTTTGCAGGGACAGGGGCTGAAGCCTCCTTATCCTGTGCCTGCAGCAGTGCTGAGGATACAGCGAGGATGAAAACTAACATCGTAATTCTTGAAATGATTTTCATAGAGCCTCCAAAAGTTTATTTATATAGTCGGAAATATACATCCAACTGCATTGAATTCAACTTGCTTGGAAAGTTATAAAATATTCCGCCAGGAATATTTTATCAGAAGTCGTCTTCCTTCGGAGGTGGGGGATGTGCAGGATTTTCGCTGAGGAACTTGTCTTTCATCGTGGGTATCATTCCTATCGAAGTCCTTGAGAGCCTCACTGTGCCTTTGGCAATCCTCTCGTCGATCTCAACTCCGGTGATAGTGCCTGTCTCGGTCACATCGTAGTTCTCGGTCTGGTCCGGCTTTGGAATTTCAAACACAAAGTCACACTCGGCGCACTCCGCAGTTTCACCTGCAAATTCGAGCGGGACGGAAAAAGTCGCCCTGCATTTCGGGCATGACACTTTAAATTCTTTATTGTCCATATGTTAAATTTGCCGCTAAAGTTTAGAGTTAATGAAAGCTCTGAATTTAATATGGCTTTCTTTAAATTCCAGTAATTCCCCGAATGTTTTTCAGAT
>JANYBI010000442.1 GCA_025360875.1 Lentisphaerota bacterium | reverse complement strand
CTGAATTCCGCTCCTTGCCATAAGTCCATAATTTATTGTTGCGCGCCATATGTCAATTTTTAGAGGTTCCCTCAACGGAAAGATATAGGCACATGCGCGGTTTTACAAATCGCAGGGGTTTGCAGAAAAATTCAAATAGGCTGCGGCGGCCGGATTTCCGGCCGCCGACCAATTATTCTTCCAGCACAAATGAGCAATCAGGCTACTTTTTCCTTTTCCTTCTTCCTGAGTTCCGGACTGTAAGATTTCCTATCTTTGAATTCTTCCTGTTTCCCTTTGTTCCAATTCTTTACCGGACGGTGATAACCGCACACCCTGCTGAAAATTTCCGTTTTCATACCGCATTTAGACATTTTAGTTTTCGACTCCCTTTTATTCATGTACACCCCTCCTCTTCCTGCTCCATGGGTGGCAGTGGAGCGGGATTGAGATTGTTTATCGATATTTTAATCTGAAATCAATCAGATTCTGACCTTTATCCATATTGGGAGGGGTAATATTACACACCCCCTCCAGCAGGAAACCTATTCACGCCTATGCCGACAATATCTTCAGCTGATGAGTACCGGTTTCCGAAGAAAGCGGACACTCGCGATGTTCACCCGGTATATATCCATGTACTGGACAGATGCTGAATGTCGGCGTAATCGTGAAATATGGGATCCTGTAGTTCTCAGCTATCCTTTTGACAAGCGACGCAACCTGGTTTTCATCCTCTATCCTTTCCCCCATGAATCCATGGAACACTGTCCCTCCGGTGTATTTCGCCTGCAGAGGCTCTTGTATGTCAAGAGCATCGAATATGTCATCGGTGTAACCCACTGGGAGCTGGGATGAATTCGTGTAATAAGGATCGGAATCCCCGGCGCAGATTATTTCAGGATACCTTTTCTTGTCTATCCTTGCAAGGCGGTAGCTTGTTCCTTCAGCAGGCGTCGCCTCAAGATTGTATATGTGGCCTGTCTGCGCCTGGTATTCGGAAATCCTATCCCTCATGAAATCAAGCACCCTCAATGAGAAATCCATTCCATCCTTGTCCGCTATGCAGCATCCTTTGAAATTGAGGCATGTCTCGTTGAGTCCGACAAGTCCGATCGTGCTGAAATGGTTCTTCAGGGTTCCGAGATACGTCTTGGTATACGGCAGAAGATCTCCATCGAGATGGCGCTGCACTATCTTTCTTTTTATCTCCATGGAATCCCTTGCAAGATCCATGAGGCTTCCAAGCCTTGAGAAGAATTCAGGCTCGCTCTTGGCGAGATATCCTATCCTCGGCATATTGATGGTTACAACACCGATGGAACCTGTCTGCTCTCCGGCTCCGAAAAGTCCGCCGGTCTTGTTGCGGAGTTCGCGTATGTCCATCTGGAGACGGCAGCACATGCTCCTGACATCGCCCGGACTGAGATCGCTCTTGATGAAATTCTGGAAATAGGGAAGGCCGTATTTTCCTGTCACTTTGAAAAGCAGCTTCGCATTTTCGCTGTCCCAGTCGAAGTCCTTGGTGATATTGTACGTAGGTATCGGGAATGTGAAGATCCTTCCATCGCGGTCGCCTGCTGTCATGACTTCGAGGAAGGCCTTGTTGACCAGATCCATTTCCTTCTGGTAGTCTCCGTAGAATTTTCCGTCCTGAATCTTTCCGCCGATTATCACGGGCGTCTTTTTAAGGTCTTCAGGCACAACCCAGTCAAATGTCAGGTTTGTAAACGGAGTCTGTCCCCAGCGGCTCGCAATATTAAGGCCGAACACAAACTGCTGCAAGTTCTGTTTGATCTCACTATATTCAAGACCGTCCTGCCTCACAAACGGGGCAAGCAGCGTGTCGAATGAGCTGAACGCCTGTGCGCCGGCCCATTCAGTCTGCAGGGTGCACATGAAATTCACGATCTGTCCGAGTGCGGTATCAAAATGCTTTGCAGGACCTGCGCTTGCACGGCCCTCGCATCCCTTGAACCCTTCCATGAGAAGCTGCCTCAGGCTCCAGCCCGCGCAGTAGCCGACTATTCCGCAGGAGAGATCATGCAGATGGAAGTCTCCGTCCTTGTGGGCGCTCGCAATTTCCTTCGGATAGATGTTCGAGAGAGTGTAGTGGGCCACGACGGAACCGCTGACATGGTTCAGGAGGCTTGCATATGAATATCCCGCATTGGAATTCTCATTGACGCGCCAGTCGTTCTGTTCGATGTAGGATGAGACGAGATCCTGCACGTCCATCATCAGTTTCTTGCTCTCGCGCATCTTGTCGTGCTGGGCGCGGTAGAGGATGAAGGACTTTGCGGCCTTTGTGAGCCCTTTGCGGATGAAGGACTGTTCGACCAGATCCTGGACAAGATCGATATCCGGAATATCTTCCTTGACCTTGATTCCATTCAGGGCGGTTATTACATCGGAACAAATTGTCTTTGCAAGCTTATCATTAGCTGTTCCGACGGCTTTGAGGGCCTTGTTCACCGCCAGTGTTATTCGTTCGGCATCGAATTCTACTATTCTTCCATCCCTCTTGCGTATACGCTCATATATCGGCTTTACGGACATAAAAACCCCCCTAGTCATTTTCCTAATAAAAATTTTGATTAAGGAAACCGAGTGGCTGGCTTCCTTTGACACCATATTCACTAAATTATTCTAATACATTTTGTTGTGGTTAGCAAATCGAAAACCACTATATATAGTGTTTTTTTTATAAATAGTTTTAAATATCGGGATAACAGAGTGTTGCGAGATATTTTTACGGACAGTTTCAACGAACGGAAATTTGATTGACTAAAAATTGGAAACTTGCTTGATAGTTATACTTTTTTATGATAGCTTTTCAACCTTAATATTCATATAAGTGAAGTGTATCGCAACATGGAACGAAACAGACGGATACTCGTAGTCGACGATCAGCAGGATCTTCGTGAGCAGCTTGCAAAGCTCCTTCTCCGATCAGGCAAGAAAAATGAAACCCTGTCCCTTGTGCAGCAGATGAGATCCAAACTTCTTGGAGAAAGCCCCGACATTTCAGAGGAAAGCTCCTCTGAGGACCAGTCATATGTAGTTGATACCGCGGAACAGGGGGAAATAGCTCTTGAAATGGTAAAAAAAGCCATTGAGAAGGAGGAGCCCTACGCGGTAATGTTCCTCGACATGAGGATGCCCCCCGGATGGGACGGGCTCAAGACTGCCAAGTCCATACGCGACGTAGACAAGAATATCGAGATAGTCATAATGACGGCATATGCCGACCACGATCAGAAGCAGATCGCAGACACTGTTGGAACTCCGGAGAAGCTTCTTTACATAAAAAAGCCTTTCCAGGCCGAGGAAATATACCAGCTGGCTCTTTCCCTCACGACAAAATGGTCCCTTGAACTTTCAGAAAAGCAGAGGAGAAACTGGCTTGAAATACTTCTCAGGGGAATGTGCAAGATAAAGAGCCCTTCCTTAAACGATACCGGGAACATATATCCCCAGACGCTCAGATCCCTCATGGATTTCACAGAGGCTAAAAAAGGCATCATTGCAACATATGACGAGTGTGAAGGCGGATGGAAGGTCGAAGCAGTTTTGGATGTATCCATGGCCGAAGCGGAGGAATTTGCCAGGAAAAACACTTCCTACCTCCATGAGAGCAGGACCACCCAGCACTTCGACGGGAAATACATACTGCCACTGAGGAAAGACGGTTTTTTCGCAATAGCAGTACTTTATGATGTGAAGACCAAGAGCGATCCGGAATGGTATAAGCTCCTCAGTCTTCTTGTGATGACCTCCACGGAAGTCCTCAGCAATACCATGTTCATGAACGACTACATAGAGAAGGAGAGGCTCTCAGTCCTTGGAATCGCGATGAACAAGGTCTCCCACCAGTCGAAGAACATGCTGAACCAGATCATGGGATACGCTGCGATGATAAAGGATTCTTCGGACAGCAGGACTGCGGAGACTGTCGGCAAGCTGCTTGAATCAGGAGATGCGATGCTGAGGATGCTCCAGAATCTCGCAATCTACAATTACGATGACAATATCACGCTGCAGGACTGTGACCTGATACAGATCATCAATTCCGGATGCGACAGCGCAATCAAGACCGTGAAGAACGCAACAAAAAAGATTTCCGGACCTTCGGAACTGAAAATAAAGGCTTCGCCGGAACTTCTCCAGATGGTTTTTGCGAATCTCGCACTGAACTCCGTTGAAGCTGCAGCCCATGGCAATGTTGAGAAGATTGATCTAAGCATAGATGTCAAGGATTCAGATGGAAGAATATCCGTGTCATTCCAGGACAATGGGCCGGGAGTTCCGGCAACTGTGAGAAAAACCCTCTTCAACCCCTTTGTAACTTCCGGAAAAGGCTCATCCATCGGGCTCGGACTTCCAATTGTGAAGCAGATAATATTGAAGCACAGAGGATCGGTCGCCTACGACGAGAACTTCGCTCCAGGCGCGAAATTCACAATAATCCTTCCTAAAGCCAGAGACTGAACGCCCTCATGAATTTTTCCGATGGGAATCCGATTACGTTGTCGACAGACCCTTCAATCTTCCCTATGATGATGTCCCCATGTTCCTGGACCGCGTATGCTCCAGCCTTGTCGAGAGTATTTACCTTCGAAAGATATTCATCTATGGAGGATTCGTCCAGCTTCCTGAAAAAGACATCGGTGGAATCGCAGAAGACGCATTCCGCCCGGTAGTCCTTCCTGACAATGCAGACTCCGGTGACAACGGAATGTCTCCTGCCGGAAAGCAGGTTCAGCATCCGCCTGGCTTCCTGGAGCGTACCGGGCTTTCCAAGGACCGATCCGTCGAGTTCTATTACGGTATCGGCGCCGATGACAATCGACGAATGGTGCCTGGAGGCGACGCTTTCCGCCTTTTTCCTTGCATTGATGACTGTCACAAGAGATGGGGAATGGCAATCGAGTATCTCTTCGGAGGAGGGGATTTCAACTATGAACTTTATTCCGAGTCCTGAAAGGATATTCTTCCTGCGGGGTGATTCGGATGCAAGGATTATTTCAGGGTAAATATTCACTGAAGCATGTCCTTCAGTGAATATTTACATCTAATAAATCATAAAAAGAGTGATTTTGCATATTATTCTTAGTACGGATTAAGTAAACTGCATAGTTTACTTTTGCGCGCCATATGCCAATTTTTAGAGGTTCCCTCATGTTCAGAAGCCGCTTTTCCTCGTATCGATCTTCCTGAGATTCATCTTGACTTCCTTTACCGAATCGATTCCGAACCTGTCCTTGAGGGTGTTGAGAATATTGTTCTGGATGTCGTCGGAAAGCGTGATGAACGAGGATTCCTTGTCGTTTTCCATATTGACCTGGAGTTCAAGGTATGAAAAGTCCTTGTCTTCGAGGAGATGCACTTTGTAGATCTCCATGAGCTCATATTCGTCGCCTATGGATTTTACAAGATCCGATATCGCTCCTGAAGTTATGAATATGGAACCCTTCACCCCGCTGATTTCAATCCCCTTCGAGCGTCTGGGGTAACGGTAGATGTAGCGCAGGAAAAGAAGAACGATCGTGAGCCCGATAACTACGATCAGACCAGTAAGGAAACCCTCTTTGAAGTTGAGCAGTTCCTTGCTGCCGTAGTCGTTAAGAAGGAAATCAAAGATCTCTTTCATAATTAAATTTCATCCTCTCTCTCTTCAGTGTCAAGTTCCTGTACTATTACATTGACATTCGATACTGTCATGCCGGTCATCTTCTCAACTTCCCTCATTATGGACGACTGGACGTTTGCAGCAACTGTCGGCAGATGGGACCCATAGGCGATATTCAATTTGACTTCAACTTCAACCGACTCACCGTCGATGTTTATTGCAATTGCCCTGTCGCCGATCCTGCGGTTGCCGATGATCTCGGCGATATTGTCCACAAGCGGGCTGCCTGCAAGTCTTATGACACCGTTCACGCTGCATGCTGCTTTTCTGACTATGGCGGCTATGACATTCTCATGTATCTTTATAAGCCCCATCTCGCTGCCGTCCGTTTTCAGGGCGCCTGGAATTCTGCTGGCATGGGCCTTTTTGACTTCCTTCATCCGTGTGTTCCCCCCTTTACAACAGGTTTTGCTGCGTGCTCTGTGAAATAACCTGTCTTCATTACTCTCTCAATATAGCCCGTATCATAATTTCCGGCAACAAAATCTTTTGAGTTTATGATGAACTGGCTGAATGGTATGGAAGTATGGATCCCGTCGATTATGAATTCATCAAGGGATCTCCTGCATCTGGCAAGAGCCTGCTCACGGTTGTCCGCATGCACAATCAGCTTTGCAATCATGCTGTCGTAGAACGGAGGTATCGTATAGCCCGAATACACATGGGAATCAATCCGGACACCTATTCCGCCTGAGGGGGAATAAAGGGAAACCTTGCCGGGGCAAGGCGAAAAATTATTATATGGATTTTCAGCATTGATGCGGCATTCTATCGCATGTCCTCTGAACTGGACGTCCTTCTGCCTGATTTTCAGCCTTTCTCCGGCCGCAGCCCTGATCTGTTCCTTGACCAAGTCAATTCCAGTCACTGCTTCAGTGACGGGATGTTCAACCTGGATTCTCGTGTTCATCTCCATGAAATAGAAATTTCTGTTGGAATCGACCAGGAATTCGATGGTTCCCGCGTTCCAGTATTTTACTGCGCTGGCCGCCTTGATTGCGGCATATCCCATTTTCTTCCTGAGATCGGGAGTGACGAAAGGTGAGGGGGATTCCTCGATCAGCTTCTGATGTCTCCTCTGGATACTGCAATCCCTCTCTCCGAGATGAATCATGTTCCCATGTTCGTCGGCAAGCACCTGGAACTCGATGTGATGGGGGTTTTCAACATATCTCTCGATATATACACCTGCATTTCCGAAAGCCCGTTCGGCTTCAGTCTTTGCGGCATGGAACCCCTGGATCAGGCTCGCATCGTTATGGGCTACCCTCATTCCGCGCCCTCCTCCTCCGGCCGAGGCCTTGATGATCACTGGAAATCCCAGCTTCTGTGCGATTTTCTTCGCCTGTGCAGGATCCGTTATTTCACCTTCGCTGCCGGGAGTTACAGGAACTCCGGCTTTTTTCATGGTATCGCGTGCTATGACCTTGTCTCCCATCGCCTTTATCTGCTCAGGGGAAGGTCCTATGAACTTGATGTTGCAACTCCTGCATATTTCTGCGAAATGCGCATTCTCGGCAAGAAATCCATATCCTGGATGAATGGCGTCGACATCGCAGATCTCTGCCGCGCTTATTATGTGCTTTATGAGAAGATAGCTGGATTTTGGCGAGGCAGGACCTATGCAGACGGATTCGTCCGCAAAATGTACATGGAGGCTGTCCTCGTCCGCCTTTGAGTATACGGCTACGGTCTTTATGCCCATTTCCTTGCAGGCGCGGATGATCCTGAGCGCAATCTCACCGCGGTTGGCGATCAATATTTTATTGAACATAGGTGAAGTCCTGATCCTGTTCCAGTTTTGTTATTCGATGACAAAAAGCGGCTGTCCAAATTCAACGGGCTTGGCGTTGTCGACAAGAATTTCCTTGATAGTCCCGCTCTTCTCAGCCTTGATTTCATTCATGACCTTCATGGCTTCAATTATGCATACGACGGTATCAGGGTTCACCTTTGATCCGACTTTCACGAAAGCTTCGGCGTCAGGGGAACCGGCCCTGTAGAATGTCCCTACGATAGGGGAGTCTATTGTTTCGCGCTTTGCAGTTTCAACCTTGGAAGATATGTTCTTCGATTCACCATTGTCGGATGCTGCGGCAGAAGCGGCTGCAGGCATCGGCGCAGCAGCAGGAGCCGCCATCTGGGGGGCATTGGCGACGGGAACCATGCCCGAATGTGCAACACCCCTGCGTATGCAAAGGTGCATATCATCGGATTCGATCTTAAACTCAGTCAAATCATGGTCCGACATCAATTCGACAATAGTTTTAATTTTTTCGATTTCCATTTTCAACTCCCGTTAATTTTGTTTTTTTAGATAAGCAACCATTGCCCTCAGGGCCCATTCATATCCGTCTGTGCCGAGTCCGGATATCTGTCCGATGCAGGCAGGCGCAGTAAGAGACTTCCTCCTGAATTCCTCTCTCCTGTAGATATTGCTTATATGCACCTCTATGGCAGGGGTACCTACCGATTCAAGGGCATCGTGTATGGCTACGCTTGTATGTGTATAGGCGGCGGGGTTTATCACTATCCCGTCTACGCCATTTTCAATGGATGATCCTATCAGGTCCGCAATCGCCCCTTCGCTGTTGCTCTGGAAAAAGGATATTTTCACCTTCAGCTCCTTGGCTACGGCCTCAAGGCGTTTCTGGAGCGATTTCAGGGTTTCGGAACCGTAGATCTCCGGTTTTCTTGAACCCAGGAGCTGCAGATTAGGACCATTTATTACGACTATATTCATCATATATGAGAATCCTGTCTTAAAATCAACGGTGAATTGGGAATATACACTTATCCGATGATAATTCCAGAGACCTTGTATTTTTATCAGTGTTCAGGAAGTGGCAGCTGGGACATTGTGAATATGTGAGGGGATAGAAGCTTTTTCTCCATCTGTTCCTGAAGGTTGGAGGATGGCAATACAACAGCTTTTACAGGATTCTTTTCCTGTTTTGGCACAGGAGCCTGCGTTGTCTGGATCTTGTTCATGACAACCAGCTGATATGTTATCGCAATTCCCGCCACCAGGATGAGGCAGGCTGCAATAAGGGTGAGTGTAATCCTCCTGACCTTGTTTTCCTGGACAATATTTACCTGTTTGCCTTTTTCAATGTGATGGATCACCTCTTCCGGGACGGTATATTCAAGTGTCTTACCCTTGGCTTTGCCGAGAAGGGAGATGACCTTGTTTTCATCAATCTTGTAAAGGTAGCATAAGGATCTTACATATGCATTCACGTAGACAGGGGCTGGAAGATTCTGGAAATCATCCCGCTCAAGAGCCTCAATGAAATTCCTCTTTATTTTCGTTGTTATCGCCGCCTGGTCAAAACTGAGTCCGGCCCTTACACGCCCTTCCTGCAGAATCTGTCCGGCAGTGGCATTGTCAGATGAAAATTTCTCTATGACATTGAATTTTTTAGTAGGTCTTGGAACTTCTTTGTGTTCCTCGTGCTTCACAGGTTTTATTTCCTGGACAGCCGGGACTGGAATCTGAGCAGCAGGAACCTGGTCCTTTTTGTGTGACACATGGGGCTGATGTTGTTTTTCAGGCTTGCTTTCAGTCTTCAGCTCGGATTTCTTCTCATCTTTCTTATGTTCTTTGGATTTCGGCTGGAGTTTAACAGGTTCCTTCTTTTCAGCCGGAGGCGCTTTGGCTGAAACAGGGGAAGACACAGGAACTTGAACAGAAGACTGGACTGGTGCAGATGGTGGCGCTGGAATTGCAGCTGGAGCAGGCGCTGAAACAGGAGGTGAAGCCTTTTCAGCCTGAGATTCCGTTTTGGATTCTGGGGCATCTGCCCGAACCGGTTTTTCGATGGAAACCTGTACATTTGTTTGAACCGGAGCTGGAACTGCCGCCTGTACCGGTTTTGAAACCGGGGTGGAAACTTCCTTGAGAGGTTCGGGTGCTTTCGCTGTTGCTGGCACAGCAACTGGAACTGGAATCTTCTCCTTCTTTTCCGTTTCCGCAACAGCGACCTCTTTTATCTTTTCAGGAGGTTTTTCCTGGACCGGAGGTGGAGGGGTTGGAGTTGAAGGTTTTTCTTCCTTCACCTCCTGGTTCTGTGTCTGGGCAGCTTGTTCCTGGACGGATTTCTTATATGGAGGCGGAACGTGATGTATCGGTTTTCTTGGAGATCCGGAAAGATCAGATTTCCCTGGGGTTGGTTCAGGAGCGCTTGATGATATATGTGGAACATTTACCGTCTGGGACTGTACCATCTCTTTCTTTGCAGGTTCGGAAACAGCGGATTTCACCTCTTTCCCGGGTTCATCCGCCTTTTTCGCCTCTCCGGCGAAATCAAGAGGCAGAGATCCATCGTTCTGCTTTGAAGACTGATTGAAAAGATCTTCGTTATTTTTGGAGGCCATTATATAAATTCCAAATGCTGTTTTTTATATATTTGATTAATATAGTTCAGTCAAGGGGAAATTTCAAAATTCTCCTGAACCATTCCAATTTTTATTTTCCGTCAAGATAAAGATTGTACCTGTTGTCTGCAGAGACATGCAGTTTCATCCGTTCATAAAATTCCGTGCAAGCGGAATTTTATCCTTTGTAATTGTCGCGTGAAACAAGGATGTCGCGTTTGGCGCTGGCGCCCATTGGAGGTCCTACAATGCCTTTCTTTTCCATCATCTCTATCAGATTGGCCGCCTTGTTGTAGCCGATCCCAAGCCTGCGCTGGATATAGCTCGTACTGGCCTTGCCGTCGGTAAGGACAGCCTGGATGGCGCGTTCGAGGAGATCTTCCTCGGAATCTCCGAAGAGTTCCCCGTTCTCGTCTTCACCTTCTCCGTCGACCGGAATTTCCCCTTCAATTTCCTCGACTTTGCCCGCAAGAACAGTCTCATCAAATGTCTGTTCAGCCTGCTGGGAGACAAAATTGACGACCTTCTCCGTTTCCTTGTCCGAAACAAGGGTGCCCTGTATGCGTTCGAGGTTCGAACTTCCCGGAGGCATGAACAGCATGTCGCCGCGTCCAAGCAGTTTTTCCGCGCCTTTCCGGTCGAGAATCACTCCGCTGTCCACGAAGGATGATACCTGGAATGCGATACGCGTGGGAAGGTTCGCCTTGATGACACCGGTTATGATCTGCTTTCTCGGTGTCTGGGTCGCAATTACCATGTGGATTCCGGCGGCACGCCCTTTCTGTGCGATTCTCGCAATACAATTTTCCACGCTGGCCTTGGCGTCTGTCATCATGATGTCCGCAAGCTCGTCAATTATTATCACAAGTATCGGCATCTTGTCGGGAATCTCGTTGCCGTCGTCGTCAAGCACCGGTACCGGACTCTTCTCGCGCCGGTTGAAGTCTGAAAGCTTCTTGGATTTCACTTTTGAGAAGATCTTGTAGCGTCTTTCCATCTCGTTCACGCCCCAGTGCAGCGCCACCGGAACTTTCCTTGAATCGTTCACGACAGGGGTGATAAGATGGGGCAAAGTTGCGTAAAGGGTGAATTCGACCATTTTCGGATCCACCATGATGAGTTTGAGTTCGGCAGGAGTGAAACGGAAAAGAAGACTCATCATGAGGGAGTGCATGCATACGCTTTTTCCGCTTCCAGTCGCGCCGGCTATGAGAAGATGGGGTGCCCTTGCCAGGTCAGTGATCACCGGTTCCCCGGCCACATCCTTGCCAAGAATGATGGGAATCTCGATGTTTGGTGAAGCCCATAGCCCGGATTCCATTATTGACCGTATCGAAATGAATGAAACCTTGCTGTTGGGAACTTCTATTCCGACCGTGTTCTTGCCGGGAATAGGAGCGAGTATTCTTACGCTCTCGGCCTGCAGGTCCATGGCTATGTTGTTTGCAAGACTGGAAATGCGCTCGACCTTGACACCCGGATCAAGCGAAATCTCATAGCGCGTGACCCTTGGACCAGATATCTGCCCTATGACCTTCCCCTTTATGTCAAAACTGTCGAGAGTAGCCTGAAGGACGTTCTTTGAAGCGTCGATTAAAGACTGATCCTCCCCGTGAATTTCCTTTCCCTTGTCAAGAAGAGTCACCGGAGGAAGTGCGTATTCGGTTACAGACGTCGCCCTCTTCATGGGCTTTACGGGTTTCTTCTTCAATATTTCAGAACCGGTTTTTCTGGAAGGTTCAGCCTCCTCATCCTTTTCCTCTATTGGAAGTGAAGACTCCCTGAGATTTTCCTTATCCTCGTATTTCTGCTTGTAATCCCTGAATTTCTTTTCGCGATCCTCTTCGCGCCTCCTGCTCAAGGTCTCTATGGAATCCTCGAGCTCATCATTCTTCTCCTTTTCCTTCTTCCGGGATCTGATTATGGTCTGCCAGTCCGACAGCCATACGAAAACTGCACCGCAGATCAGGAACACCAGTGCCACTATGAGGGAGCCGACAGTTCCGAAATTGCTGGTTACCAATCCGGGCGCCACTGAAAGTTCCGGAGCAGCTATCTTCTGCCCTATCACCCCTCCTGAAAGGGCGGACAGAGGGACGTTTTCGGATCCGATGCCGAGATATTGGGTTATGGTGACAAACTTTTCCGGCCACATCGCGAAAAGCATTGTGATCCCGATGATCATGGCAATTATCGAACCGACATAACCCCTGCGGTTTGTCGGATATGGAAGAAGAGGGCGGAATGCACAGACGATAAAAAGTAACAGTATGGGATATGTGGCTATTCCGAAGAGATAGAATGCGAGTCTCGCAAAATGCGCGCCGAAGGGACCTATCCAGTTCTGTATGGAGGAGCTGGAACCTCCTTCTATGACTGAAAGATCCGAGGCGCGGTGCGAAAGTACCGACAGAAGAAGAAGAAGAAATACTATTATAAGGAACACATGACGGAATTTGAAACCGCCTTTCTGCTCCTCCTGTTCCTGCAGTCCTTCGTCCTCGGATATGTTATTTTCGTTTTCTTCCATATTAATATACAGCCCTCTTGGTAAGCCCATAAGAATAACACATCTTGCAATTATTTCGACCTTGAGAAAATATAAAGTATCCCTTATATGGATATGGGTGTATTTTTAAAGGGTTAAAGTATAATTTAAAAAGGGAGAACTCTCATGTCTATGACCGGCAAGGAAAGGATTTCGAATATTCTCAGGAGAAAACCTGTAGACCGCATCGGTCTCTATGAACACTTCTGGGGAGATACCCATAAAGTCTGGACTGAACAGGGACATATCAGGCAGAATGAGGATCTTGCCGCGCATTTTGGTTTCGACTTGTCTACGATGTGGTCGTTCAACTGCGTCGCCAATCTCGACTATGTTAATGAAGTTATTGAGGAGGATGCCGAGACCAAGCTCGAAAAAGACGGAAACTACGCCATTCTCCGCAGGCATAAGAAGCATGACTCGACACCGGAACACGTTGATTTCACAGTCAAGGACCATACAGGATGGGAGGAGCTGATCAAACCGCACCTGCTCAAGACTGACAGGCGCAGGATAAACTTCCAGGGATATAAGGAAGCGAAAGAAGCTGCCGCAAAAGCGAACCGCTTCTTCTGCTGGTCGGGCGTAAATGTCTTTGAGCAGATGCATCCGATATGCGGGCACGAGTACATGCTCATGGGAATGGCCCTGGATCCCGACTGGATCAAGGACATGGGCGAAACTCTTTCGGATCTCACCCTGAGGCTGATGGAAACGCTCTTTTCTGAATGCGGGAAGCCGGACGGCATATGGTTCTATGAGGACATGGGATTCAAGGAAAGACCTTTCATGTCGCCTGGGATGTATGGTGAAATGATCCAGCCCGCACATAAGAAAACTTTTGATTATGCGCACTCGCTCGGTCTTCCGGTGATTGTACATTCCTGCGGATATGTAGAACCTCTGGTTCCAGGACTTATCGAGGCTGGAATGGACTGTCTGCAGGTAATTGAAATCAAAGCCGGGATGGATCTGCTGAGACTTAAGAAGAATTTCGGACATAAAATAGCCTTGTGCGGCGGAATGGACGCCAGGAACCTTGTCTCAAATGATCGTGAGGCAATCAGGAAGGAACTCCAGCAGAAAATACCGGCCGTCATGAAGGATTCCGGCTATATCCTGCATTCGGACCATTCTATTCCAACAAATTGTACTTATGAAACTTACCGGTATTTTGTAGATGAAGGACTGAGTATCGGTAAGA
>JANYBI010000424.1 GCA_025360875.1 Lentisphaerota bacterium | reverse complement strand
AACCATGCCGAGAAGAAAGACAGCGCCCTGCCAGTGCCCCGGAGCGACAAAAGCCCGAACACTACAAGCCGGATGGAAAGGATAATCGCATCCAGGGAATAATGGAATCCGCATGGGGCGGAGCTGATTTCGGCCAACGGTTCAAAGGCGTTTTTTTTTGAGCTCAATGGAGAGCCTGATGTTTTCTCTTTCGAGGTGTTTGAGCCGTTTCCCCTGTCCCTCCAGTTCCTTCCTCAACGCGAGGGATTCTTCCCGCCATTTGTCACGGCTGGCGCGGAGATCCCTGGACTCGATTCTTTTCCTCTCAATTGTCGCCATTCGCTCGGAGGCCCTTTCCTTCCATATGGTTTTGCCGCCAGAGCCCTTTTCCGGTTTTGCTTTCCGTTCCTCCATTCCCACCGAACGCCTCTTTTCACGGTCGAGGATCTCATTGCAGATCCTCACAGCCTCTCCGAAACCCTTCTCCCTGCACAACGCTACCATCTCATGCCCTATATCGACAGTGAGATCGCGGATCCTCCTGTAGCTTTCCGTCATCTCCCCTGCCATCGCGGCGTCCGCTTCCTTGACAAACATGCTGGAGCTTTTCCCTTTCGCCCCGTAGCTGAGCTGGAAATACGGCCCGTGTCTCCTCGGGTTCTCCTTGTCCTTGCAGCGGCATCCGGGCATTCCGCAGACATTGAACTGACGGTTGATTGAACCCGGAAGAATGGCTCCGGTGCAAACAAGTTTCCTCAACAGCATCCTCAGCTTTTTCATTCGCTACCCCCATGTTGGCTGTTATACGATAGCAATTATATGCTATCGTAACATTGCCTAAAAAAAGAGACTGTCAAGCAAATATCGTTTTTTTAACGGTGAATTATTTTACAGGAGGAAGGTAAGTTTTTAACACCCCAAGTGTGACCCCGTTGTCCATCCAATCTCCCTCTTCTCAACTTGGAGACTAATTATTCGCATTTTTCTCCCATCGTATGACTCCTCTCCGGATCATGTAGGCTTTGGTTGAACCGTCGGGCATCAACTCTCGAAAGTCATTCCCGCATTTAAAGTAGTGGTCGCCACAGCCGCAAACATATTCCACACCGAGTCCGGCTGGACCCAAATATTTGTAATCTCGTCTTCGGCAAACACCTTTCTTGCACGGCGGCAATGAACACCAGTAACGTCTGTATGCCTTCCGCAACAAATACCAAGCAACAGTAATGCATGACGCCAAGATTAATCCTACTACGACACCGATAAGGAACCCTGTTATGCCGTGTGTCGATGCAAGATAGACGCCAAAAAAAATGGACAGAAAACTTGCTAGGAGAAATGTAAGAAATTCGTTAAAATTCATAATAGCCCCAATCCTTCAGCCCATTCATCCCAAATTTTTTCTGGGAACGGGATCATACTCCCACCTTTGACTTCTTGCCGCTCTGTTCCCACTGCGTCCAGTCAATATATCAGTCGGCATGGAATCCGATCTTCTTCTTGGCGGGCACTGGCGGTTTTGCAGTTGAATCCTTCAGGAGCTTCCTCAGCGTGGACATCACTACTATCGTGTTCTGGTCGTGCATGTCCAGCCGGTCCTCAAGCTCCGCAAGCTTTGCTGCGAACTTGGCGCTGGTCTCAAGCATCTCCCTCATTCTTACGAACGCCTCTATCACCAGGACGCTGACATCTATGGCCCGTTCCGAATTCAGGATGTTCGCCGACATGAGGGCCCCGTGCTCGGTGAAGGCGCTGGGAAGATACTTGCTGTGCTTCCCCCTCATGGAAACGCCGCCATTGTCTATGGTCACAGTTTGTGACCTTAAAGAATCGGCCTCCTCCTGGGTCAGCTGGAACATGAAGTTGGGCGGAAACCTCCCCGCATTCCTTTTCACGGCCTGGTTGAAGATCTTTGTCGGCACCCCGTAGAGTTCCGCAAGATCCCTGTCGAGAATGACCTTCTTCCCTCTTATGGGCAGTATCCTGTTCTCTATCCTCTCCAGCGGCACAATCTGTTCACTTTTCCTCATTGGCAGTCCTCGTTGAATTGCAATTCCCAACTTACATCGTACAACATGCTTTTCAACTTCGATTTTGAGCCCTGAATTTGGCTCCGGGCCCGGAATACTGGCTTATCGGGCGTTTACAGAGTATATTACAAGGTTTATTAAGGTATCAAACAGTACAGGGAGATCCTTTTAGGGCACATGAAACCTCCTAGGCTTGGAATCGCGATTATCTTGTCTGGTCCCAGCGGTGCCGGCAAATCGACAGTGACAAATCTGCTCAGGCAGAGGAATCCCGATCTGTGTTTCTCAGTATCCTGCACGACCCGTGAGCCACGCAATGGGGAAGTCGACGGCAAGGACTACTATTTCATCGACAAGAAGGATTTCCAGCGCAATATCAGGGACAACGAGTTCATTGAGCATGCAGAGGTCCATGGCAACTTCTATGGCACCCTTAAATCAGAGATCATCGAACGTGTGAGGGCTGGGAAAGATGTCATACTCGACATAGATGTCCAGGGCGCGTTCCAGATACGGAAATGTTCGAAGCAATATTCGCTTCTTGCCAGATGCACGGAACTGGTTTTCCTTGGTCCCCCGAGTTTTGATGAACTTGAAAGACGCCTCCGCGGAAGAAAAACCGAGAAGGAGGACGTCATCAGGAAAAGGCTGGAAACAGCGAAATTGGAGCTCGATCACTGGCGCGACTATGACTACCTGGTCATCAACAAGGAAGTAGAGCAGACGGTGAAGGATATGGAGACGCTGATCGACATCCTGCACAAGAGCACGAAAAGGCTCGAAGATTCAGGGTTCTATACTTAACCACGAAACACACGAATGACACGAAAAATATTTTTTAGAATCATGTAAATCCTGTTATCCTGTCAAAAATGAGGGAAATATGAAAACTACAGTTGTTCTCGGAGTGACCGGTTCGATCGCCGCATACAAGGCCGCGGATCTGACAAGCCAGCTTGTCAAAAAGGGATATGAAGTCGTTGTCATCATGACAGCCTCCGCCCAGAAGCTTGTCTGCCCGCAGACATTCCTGACACTCTCCCGCAATCCGGTCATCACGGATCTATGGACAATGCCGGAATGGCAGCCGGGACACATCGAATTGTCCGACCGGGCAAAACTTCTTGTCATAGTGCCATGTTCCGCCAATTTCATCGGGAAACTTGCCAACGGGATCGCCGACGATGCCCTTTCGACATATGCGCTTTCACATACCGGTAAAGTCATGGTAGTCCCCGCGATGAATCCGAAGATGTGGAAGCATCCTGCCGTCCAGCAGAATGTAAAAACTCTGAAAGACAGAGGGGTGGAATTCATTGGGCCGGTATCCGGAAGAGTCGCATGCGGGGATGACGGCGAAGGCAGGATGGAAGAAGTTCCTGCGATAATCGCAAGAATACTAAAAACAATTTAAGGTTTTCCATGAGAGTGCTGATTACAGCCGGCCCGACGCGAGAGAAGATCGATCCTGTGCGCTACATATCGAACTATTCCAGCGGAAAGATGGGTTTTGCCCTCGCTGAAACCGCTGCTAGAAAGGGTCACAGGGTGACGCTTGTCAGTGGTCCTGTCTCACTCGTCTCCCCGAAATCTGTCAGGACCATTTTTATTGAAAGCGCCGCCGAGATGGCCTGCGAAGTGCGCAGACTTGCGAAATCCGCAGACCTGATCATCATGGCGGCGGCAGTGGCCGACTATACTCCTGCGAAATTCGCAAAAGACAAGATAAAGAAAACCAGGACAGTCATCTCGATAAGGCTTAAAAAGACTGAGGACATTCTTGCGGGCCTTGGAAGGACAAAGAGGAAAGGGCAGATACTTGTCGGATTCGCGGCGGAAACTTCGGAACTCCTGAAAAATGCCCGCCTTAAGCTGGAAAAGAAAAATTTAGACTGGATAGTCGCCAACGAGGTCGGGAAGAAAGACAGGGGCTTTTCATCGGACAACAATGCCGCGACGCTTATCTCAAGACGCGGGAAAAAGATTGTCCTTCCTCTGCAGAGCAAGAAATCGCTTGCGGAGAAGATAATACGGATATTAACCACAGAACACACAGAAAAACATTAACCACGAAACACACTAATCACACGAAAAAGACCATTGTTAAGATTTTGCTACGCAAAAACTTAACAATAAGTTCTGAAATAAACGTACAAAAAGAACACGGAAATGACGGATAGTATTCAGAAAATACGAATTATAAGAGAACAAGTAAGGGAAAGCTATGAGAAAGAGCATGTTGGGAATTTTGCCTGCAGCAATTTCGTTAGCGCTGGCTTTGAACTGTCATGCCGCTGACAGCAAGCAGCAGAAACAGGATCAGCAGAAGCAGCCTGATAAAACAGCCAAACCCCCTACCCGCGAGGAGAAGCAGAAGGAGGAATGGAAAAACAAGATCAAAACTGCCCTTCAGGAATTGAAAACCATGAATCTGAAGCCGTGGACGAGTACCGACAAGCGGGATGAAGCTACGGAGGCAGGAGCGTACAAGGTGAAGGCGAAGGACGGCAAGATACAGTTCCTGGAAAAGCTGGACACCACCAAGGACTGGCCGGAATATGCCGAAGTCTACAGGAAAGCGGATACCGGCGCAATGCGGCAGACCGACAACGGCTGGATTCCAATGAACCGCTGGGATCCAATTTACTGGAGCGAGAAGGATAAGAAGTGGATATTGACACCTCCCGCACAGCTTGAATTCTTCGAATACCGGGCCAAGCAGGAACTTATAATCACCCTGATCGGCAGATTAAGCGTCGAACAGGAATTCGACAAGTGCCAGTATAACATCAGCGTCATTAAAAATTCCGGCCCGAGCCTGAAGCCCGAGGAAAAGACGAAGATGCTTTCCGAGATTGATGCCGCCTCGCTCAAGGCCGCAGCCCCATGGGGAGGAGGAGACATACTGTCAAAGATCAACAGGATCTCGGTTGACTTCAATTCGGAGAACGATCCCTCCAAGCTCATATCGTTGGCTGCTGAGAGACAGAAGCTGATCGAGTCTGCGGCGGGCATGATCATGAAGAAATAATTTTGACGTTCAGACAATTTACTTTTACATGCATTATGCTAGTTTTATTCGAACTAATCTCACATAAATTAAACAAGGTGCAATATGAAAAAACAGGACAAGACAGTTAGCGGAATATCCAGAAGAACCTTTATCAAGGGTGGCATTGCCGCAGGTGTAATCCTTTCCCTTGATCCATTAAAGGTGTTTGCACAGGAAAAAGCCGATGGCGTGGACGTATGGGTAATAACTTCCACGGACAAGGCGAAGATGATGCAGAAATGCATGGAGATCATCAAGGGCAATGGCGGTTTTGGCAAAGCCTCCAAAGTTGCGTTGAAGGTAAATG
>JANYBI010000421.1 GCA_025360875.1 Lentisphaerota bacterium | reverse complement strand
GTTCCTGACTTTTTTGGTTCTGAAAAACATGGCCGCTCCTGTTAATTAGCATTACTTTTATGGTCATGTTTATTAATTTCCATCTTAAATATGAAGAATTATGATAAATTGTTGGCATTACATTTTAAGTTTTATAAATTTTCTTAGCCTCAAAATTATAGAAAAAACGCTTCAAACTGTCGAAAACAAGTCATAAGTAAGGTGGGTTTTAACCCGCCTATTCAAAAATAAGAAATGTCGGGCTAAATCCCAACATGCTTTTGTTGTGTAGACAAAAGTATTTGCCTTAAAGTATCAAACTCGACGGTTACAATGTTTTCACGTCATCGCACCGGGATCTGGTCGCGGAATTTCCGGGGAGACATGCCGATTAATTTCCGGAACTGCCTGGCCAGGTAATTGGCGTCGCAGAATCCTGTTTGTGTTGCGATCTCAGATATTGAAAGGTCGGTTCGCCGGAGAAGTTGGCGGGCCTTGGAAATTTTAAGCTGGATCAGATATTCGATCGGGGATCGTCCCATAAGCTGCTTGAATGTCCTCATGAGCGATGTCTGGGACATGCGCGCCACACGTGTCAGATCCTTGACGGTCAATTGTTCCGCATAGTTTTTTTCCATATAGCCCAGCAATCGGCTGAACTGCTGGAAGGGACGGCTTTCAGCGGTTTCCATGTGTGAATAGCAGCGTGAGAGAAAGCCGATCAGCCGCATCAGATGGGATATGGCGAAGAAATAGTGTCCATGTTTGGCGGATGCCAGCTCCTCCTCAAGTTCGGCAACGAGCTGTAGCGCCTCGGTAAGCTGTTCGACTGAAAGACGCAGGCGGTTCTGGAATTTCCTCTGGCTGCGGATCTTGGGCTCCAGCTGGAACAGGGCATGGTAGCCGGGAAGCGTCCCTATGTCGGCGAGCGGGAAATTGATCTGCCGCATGTCGTAGAGGATGTTTATTAGGAATAGATTGTTCGTCTCGAGATATCCGTGCTTCATATCGCCCAGGATCGCGAATACGTCGCCGGTCTCGATACTGTAGATTTCATTCTCCACCCAATGTTTGCCTTTGCCGCTGACGATTATCACCAGCTCCTGGAAGTTATGACGGTGCTGTTCCGCCGTGGAACCATGGGATGGGACACGCATGACCATGATGGGGCAGGTCTTGAATATGTTAGTGATATTGCCGACTTTTTTTGTTTTCACGGGTAGATTCCCTTCTTTTGGTAGGATTATGCTTGTTTATGGAAAGATTGTCAAGGTGCAATGTCTGATTTCATCTAAAATATGGGCATTCGAAAATAAAAAGGAGAATGAAAATGCCTTTGAAAGTTGGAGTTGTAGGAGTGAACGGAATCGGAAAACACCATTCCGAGTGCCATGCCAATGATCCTCTTGCCAAGCTTGTAGCTGTCTGCGACGTGATAAAACAGAGGGCCGACGAGACCGCGGAAAAGCACAAGGTCAAGGCCTATTACAGGCTGAAGGACATGCTTGATGCCCATCCGGATCTTGACATTGTCGACGTAGCGACCGGGGGCAGCGAAAATGGCGGCTGGCATTTCGAGCCGGCAATGGAGGCCATGAGGGCTGGTAAGCATGTGCTAGTCGAGAAACCTATCTCCAATGATATCAACGAGGCCCGCCAGATGGTGGCTTACGCGCAGGAGAAGGATCTCTACCTGGGCTGCAATCTGAACCATTATTTCACCGAGCCTGCTGCAAAAGCCAAGGCCCTGATGGACAGTGGTAAGATCGGAGAGCAGATCTTCTGTCTGCACCGGATGGGATTTGTAGGCGGCGAGTTCAATTATGGGGGAGCTTCCACCAGCCCCAACGTCGCAGGTTTCCCGTATTTCCATGTGAAGGCGTTCCTTGCGCACCCGTTCAGCATAATGCGTTACTTCTGCGGTGACATCAAGGATATCCAGGCATTCATGGGAAGGCCTAGTTTCCGCAAGAAGGCCGACGACGTGATGGTGTCCATCAACAGCATCCATGTCCGTTTCGTGAACGATTCCATCGGCTATCTCTTCAGTCAGCGCGGAGATGCCACGATGGGTCTTGGCGGATGGTGGAGCATAGAGGTAGGCGGGACAAAAGGGACTTTCTGCATAGAGAACTGCGTGGAGAAGCTGACATTCACAGCAGCTCCCGGAGCTCCTGGCGCCGCGGATCCCGCAAATCTGGTCCTTGGCAAGGCACCTGAGCCTGAAGTGACAAATACCGGAGTCACCGACTTTGGCTTGACATTCCCTTCACGTATCCACGCATTCCTGGAAGATGTGACCAACAAGGTTCCAAAACATAAGTTAAGGGCGTCGGGACGCGATGCGCTGGCGACTCTCGAATATACGTTCGCCGCGATCGAATCGTATGAACAGGGCGGGATACTGGTAAGGCCGGCCCCTCTGCCACAGCTCAGACGCGATCCCTCGGTCGCATAAGAGGTGGACGGTTGGATGAATGGATGGTTGGATGAATTAGGTTCTAAATCATAAGGAATAAATATGAAACTAGGTGTGAATTCAGTTCTGTTTGGCGGATACGACATGGAAACCGCCTTCAAGTATGTGAAGATGGCCGGATATGACGGCATTGAGATCTCGGCGATAGGCGGGATGAGCGAACATCTCGTGATAGAACGCTGGCGCGAATGCGCTCCGGAGATCAAAAGGCTTACGAAAGCCTACGAGCTCGAACTGCTTGCAATGGAACAGCCCAGCCAGGATCCGGAGACCATGGAAAAGGCGATGCAGGCGGCCGTTGAAATCGGGATTCCAATCATCAACTGCGGGCCCGGCGGCAAGAGCGGGGATGAGGCGTCATTGCAGAGCAGCATAGAGTCCCTGGGAAAACTTGCATTACGTGCCGAACATTACGGAGTCATCCTCTGCGTCAAGGCGCATGTCGGCGCAGCGATCTACAACACTCCGACAACAGTCCGTCTGCTCGATGCCGTGAAATCACCGGCTTTTGGGCTGGACATGGATCCGAGCCACATATACCGCGCCGGCGAAAATCCTGTGGAAGCCATTTCAAAAGTGGTATCACGCATCAGGCATGTCCACATCCGCGACTGCAAGGGCCGCCAGCAGAATCCGGGAAAACCTGAAGATCAGGCCAATGGCCGCGGGGACATAGATCTTCTCGGTTATATCAGCGTCCTGCACAAGGGCGGATACAAGGGGCCGGTGAACCTCGAAGTGATCGGAGCGAAAGACTACAAGGTGGAACAGTGCTGTATCATCGCCGCCGAATCGAAGGGACACATGCAGGCATGCCTTCAGGCTTGCAAGGCAAGATAAAGAGGTTTCTAAAATGTCGATAGGCATAGGAATTCTTGGTTTTGCACACGGACATGTAGGCATGTATTGCCGGGAATGGCTGGCGCATCCTGAAACCGGGGTCGTTCTCAAATGCGGCTGGGACCATGACAGCGGGCGGCTTGAAAAAGCTGTCGCTGATTTTAAAATAGCTGCGGCAAATTCTCCGGAGGATCTTCTTTCCCGCAAGGACATTTCGGCCGTTGTCATCGCCTCAGAAACATCGCTGCACGCGGACCTTGTCGAGAAGGCGGCCGCTGCCGGGAAAACTATTGTCCTGCAGAAACCTGTCTCACTTACCATGGCTGATGCGGACAGGATTGTTTCTGCAGTGAACAGGTACAAAGTTCCTTTCACGATGGCATGGCAGATGCGCGCTGATCCCCAGAACCAGAAGATCCGCGAACTGGTCAAAAGCAAAGCCCTGGGCCGGGTATTCATGATAAGGCGCCGGCACGGTCTTGGCTTATGTCTTGATGACAGTTTTGCTTCTAGCTGGCATATGTCGCCAAAATGGAACAGGGACATATGGGCGGACGATTCGGCGCATCCGACCGACTTTATCTACTGGCTTTTCGGTCTGCCTGAAACGGTGACCGCCGAAATCGTTTCCCTTCACAATCCCAAAATGCCGAATGACAACGGGATTTCAATATTCCGATATCAGGACGGACCTGTGGCGGAAGTCTGCTGCTCTTTTACAAACCGAGCCGGAGAAAATACAACGGAAGTGGTTTGCGAGCGCGGCACGATAATCCAGAACTACGGTGATGCGCCAAGCTGCAATGTGCCCCGTGATCCGGAAGCCTGCGGACTGAAATGGTTTGACTCCGCTGAGAACAAATGGATTCCCTGCGAAATTCGCAGTCCTTCAAATCACGGCGAACGCATAAGCGGTCTTGCGGTTCCTATTGCGGATTTCATATGTGGACGCCGGCCTCCGCTGGCCACGGCTGAAGAAGGCCGTGACGTGCTGCGGATGGTGCTGTCCACCTATGTCTCCAGCAGAGGCGGAAAACGTGTAGATATTGGAACTAAAGAAATTTATGACATATAAAAATAAGGCCAACCGGCCGTTTAAACAAAAGGAAAATTGAAATGGCAAAAAGCAAGAAAACAAAAAAGCCGAATATCCTGCTTATTGGTGTCGACTCGCTGCTGTCCACGCACATGAGCTGCTACGGATATAACAGGCTGACGACACCCCACATCGACAAGTTCGCAAAGGAAGGAGTCCTTTTCGAGGAGACTTTCTCCCCGCACATCCCGACAACTCCCGGATATGCCTCGATGCTCACGGGAAGGGACTGTTTCGGAACAACCTGCGTGGCGCTCCGCCACAAGGGTGCAATGCCTGAAAGCGTTCCTACCCTGCCGGAAGTCCTGAGGGAATCCGGATACGAGAGTCTGTGCGTTGGATTTACGGGCAACCCCGCTTCGCGCGGCTTTGACAAATATGTGGATTTTGCAGGATGGGGGAGCTGGACGGACGGATGCCTGCGCAAGGCGGAAAATCTAAACAACGTCTTCATTCCCGAACTTGACAGACTCGCCGCAGGAGACAAGCCTTTCTTCGCGCTGCTCCGCCACATGGATCCCCATTCCCCGTACATGCCGCCGCCGCCGTTCGACAGGATGTTCTATCATGGAGATCCATGCGACAAAAAAATAAAATCCATGGAACCGGTCATGAATTTCAAACCGTTCTGCGACTATTTCATCACCTGGATGCCACCAGGAATCACCGACAAGGATTACGTAGTGGCCCAGTATGACGGAGAAGTTGCATATATGGATGCCTGCATACAGAGGATATTCAACCAGCTGGAGAAGCTTGGCATCC
The DNA here is from genome assembly GCA_025360875.1 of Lentisphaerota bacterium. Taxonomy (GTDB): domain Bacteria; phylum Verrucomicrobiota; class Lentisphaeria; order Victivallales; family GWF2-50-93; genus GWF2-50-93. The sequence continues at coordinate 8,383 of JANYBI010000421.1, read as the reverse complement.
TTGAGGACACTATCGTGATACTGAACAGCGATCACGGCGAAACCCTCTACGACCATGAATGCTGGTTCGATCACCATGGTCTCTATGATGTGACCTTGAAGATCCCGCTTATAATCCGTTATCCGGAAAAATTGAAGGCGGGACAGAGGATCAAAGGCTATAACCAGCAGAAGGATCTGATGCCGACAATTCTGGAGCTGGCGGATATCAAGTCGGATGTGAAGTTCGACGGACAATCGCTGATGAAACTTGTGAACGGGGAAAGTCCGAGCTTCGAGTCATCTCTATATCTGACCGAATGCACATGGATGCGGAAACACGGATGGCGTACGCCCCAGTGGAAACTGATCGTGGCGCTGGAACCGGATTTCCATTTCAAACCGGAAATCGAACTGTACAATCTGATAGAGGATCCGGATGAAAATGTCAATGTCGCAAAAAAGCATCCTGAAATAATTAAGGCCCTGAAAGCGCAGATGGATGCGCATATTGCGGCAAGGGAAAAGGATTCGGGAAATGCCGATCCGATGTTCAACCAGCCGGAATGGCATGGAATAAAGGGTGTTGATTATTTCACATCGAGCCAGCAGGTCTATGATACTTTGCATATCGGAGATCCCGAGCAGGCCAAGAAGATACAGGCTGAAGCGAGGAAGTAGCGTCTTAGAGGTTCCCTTGAGGATTCAAAAACAGGGAGATGTACAATGAAAAGGCAACGTGTTGGAGTGATCGGGCTTGGTCCGATCGGCAACAGGCATGCTGACATTTACCGTGAGATGAAGGACGCCGAACTGGTGGCCGTATGCGACATCGACCATGCCCGCGCCGATGCGACAGCCGCACGTCTCGGGGTTCCGAAATTCTATTCCGTGAAAGAGATGATCTCGAACGTGAAACTGGACATGGTCAGTGTTGCTACTGGCGGACAGGAGTACGGTTCCGATCATTTCGAACCTACCATGGAGGCGTTTGAAGCCGGGATCCACGTGCTTGGCGAGAAACCGATATCGAACGATATCCCAATGGCGGAGAATATGGTTGCCAAGGCAAAGGAAAAAGGCCTTTGCTATGGGATCAACCTGAACCACAGGTTTACGCCGGCCGCGCGGCTGGCGAAAAAATGGGTTGATGAAGGCCGTATCGGACATCAGCTTTTCATCAATGTCTCCATGTGGATCATGAATCCGCGCGAAAGTTCCCCATGGTTCCAGATCAAGGCCTTGCATCCGCATACCGTGGACATCATGAGATATTTCGGGGGGGATATCGAGGCTGTCCAGTGTTTTGCGACAAAGGCTCCAGGACGGAAAATATGGTCGACCGCCCAGTTCAATATGCGCTTTGCCAGCGGAGCAGTGGGACATCTCTGCGGAAGCTATGACATCGAACGCGGCCATCCTATGGAACGGACCGAAGTGGCTGGTGTGAAAGGCAGATTTGTGATTGAAGACATTTTCAGGGAAGTCACCCTCTATCCCGCGGGCAATCTTGAGAAGACGGTTTATACCAATCCCCTGTTTGGCGGAATGCGGGACTTCGATGACACGTTCAGGAACCGTTTTGGTCGGTTCGTCGGACAGCTCAACGAAGGAGTCCGTCCGGAAGAAATAGATGGTTCAGGCGCGGATGGACTTGCGGCCCAGAGGGTGTTGGCCGCGGCAATCCGATCAATTGAAACCGAATCCGTTGTGAGAGTAGGATAACTTAGATTTAAGACATGGTTTGACAGGATAACACGATTGGCAGGATAAAATACAGATAATCCTATAATCCTGTCCTAATTAAATATCAAGGAGACATATGGTAATTACGATCATAGGGCGAGGCCATTCCGGGACGAGGGCTATCTCGCATACGCTTTCAGCCAGCGGAGTATATATGGGCGCCGAGTTGAACGGCTCAGGAGATCTTGTTCCGGCGGAAGATCTGTATGAATCATGCCGTGTAATGGCCAGGCATGTCAAGTACCTGGGAAACCTTAAATGGGACTTTTCCAAACTCCATTCCATGGAGATTGATCCGGAATTCAAACGTCTTGTCAATTCCTATCTCCGGAGCGTAATTGGCAGCGATGCTGACCGGAAAGGATGGAAGCTTCCGGAAACGACTCTCATATATCCTTGGATCGTCCGGATGTTTCCTGATATCAGGTACATCTTCTGGATCAGGGATCCGCGCGACAGTATTGTCGGCGGACATCTGACAGATGATCTGGCGAAATTCGGCGTCCAATATGATCATACGGAAGATGAACGCGAACGTCGCGCCATAAGCTGGAAATATCAGGCTGAAATATACAAGGCGACACCACGGCCGAAACACCTTCTGGAAATCCGTTTCGAGGATTTCGTGCTCCGCCAGGACGAAACCCTCAGAAGGCTGGAAGATTACCTGGGTTTTCCGATGTCAAAGATTCCTGTCCGTCCGGAATCCATCGGCAGATGGAAGGAAGACGACGGGCACCATGATTTTAAATTTTTCCAGAAGGAAATTGACGCATATGGCTATGAGCCTATGAAGATGACGATGGCAAAATAATAATAAAAGAGATATCAGGAGCATTTATGATCAGAAAAGCGTATGTGATGTCCGTAAATCCGGAATGCCACGAGGAATATGGGAAAAGGCACAATCCGATCTGGCCCGAGCTTGAGAAGACATTGAAGGACCATGGAGTTCTCAGCTACAGCATTTTCCTCCACCGTGAGACAAACCAGCTGTTCGCCTACGTCGAGATGGAAAGCGAGGAGCGCTGGGGCGCGATTGCATCTACTGCGATATGCCGCAAATGGTGGAAGCACATGAAGGAGATCATGCCGTCAAATCCTGACAACAGTCCTGTTTCCAGGGAATTGAAGGAAGTCTTCCATATAGATTAAACGGCCGGATGTTCCCGGGGGCTTGGATGGATCGTGAACAGAAACAAATTCTCCAGAGCTAGATTGCGAATTTCGCAGAGATCGGACGATATCCTGCAAAAGAAAAACTGCATTCCGCAGTTGCCCGCGGAATGCAGTTGAAGCCAGGCTCAAAAATGAATTCAATCGAAAGCGATTCCGATACCGACCCCGACTCCGATAAATTTTTTAGGACACCAGTACTACTCCACCAGAGTCCAGCGGACTCCGCAGCTCGGTGACGGGAGCCAGTACGGATGCATACTCAGGCCATTCGACTTGCAGACCGCCTTGTCCAAACCTGAGAAGAGGCTCGGACCGCTGTCGTTCCCGACTTGGAAGGCGAACCCGAATGTCGTGTCTTTGGCCAGCTTGAGAGTGGAGAGTTCCGACTTCGGGATGGCGATCTCGTATATGCGGACATTGCCTTCCTGCTTGACGATATGCTGTGCCCCTTTCACTGCGCCGGTGTGGATCTTGTCCTTGGGCTTGGGCTGATGCGGGTAGTCGTGCACTCGGGCTACGCCGGGTGCGAGCATCCGCCAGAGCTCGCTCTTGCCGTCATCGCAGAGATATGCCGAATATTCGTAGTCGGTGTCGGGCCAGGCGGTAAAGCCGGCTGGGACACGGTCGGTGTTGGGCTTCAGGTCGTGCCAGTCGTCAGTGACATCGAAGGCGAGCTGCAGGTGGTCGCCGGACCAGGTGTTGTCCGCCCCCTTCTTGTACACGAACGGAACCTGGCTGAAGCTGAAGCCGAGTTCACGGAGCGTCTTGTCGCCGATCTTGCGCGTGTCCAGGAATTCCTTGTACGGCGACTCGCTGTCCGACTTGGCGCTATGGAAATAATCGTCGTCGTTGCGGGTTTCCATACGTGGCTTGTTTGTCTGCGGTTTCGGATCGTTGACCCGGGCTGAGACGTAGAGGAAGTTTTCGTCCCAGGCCATCTTGACCTCGGCGAAGGTTCCGTCCGGCTGCGCTCCGGCGGTGTCGAGCCATGGGCGGCGGGCGGCTTCGGTGATGTCAAGCTTTTCTTTTTTGGTGGAGATCAGGTTGATACCGGGTATGTTCTTCCAGTCGTCGAGGTTGCCGTCCACGGTGATTTTCGCCTTGGGCACAATGGCGGCATTCAAGGTTTCACTGTATTCCGCCTTGCCGGCATCGGATTCGAACACGAAGCTGCAAGGATATGCATTGGCCTCATTTATAAGGCGACGTGATGCAAGCTGCGGCCCAAGAGGAGGGACGTTGATCTTGAAGGCCACCTTCTTTGTTTCACCGGCGGCAAGTTCCATATCCTGGCTGGGAGTGGCGAGGACGATCTCGGCGGGTGTCTTTACGCTAAGCTTGCCCTTGATGGCGCGGTTCATGCAGTTGTGGATCCTGACATTGAGGACTGCATCGGGTGAATTCAGAGGGGTTGTGAAATCTTCAGGGAGGATCTCTACGGGGCGCTTACCCTCGATCTTGGCGGTCTTGAAGCGTTCCGCGACCGCTCCGGGACCTTTGGCACTGCGGATATAGATGGGAATAAAACCCATAGGCAGGGTGACCGACTTCTCTCCCTTGAACACAGTATTGCCTGCGATATCCAGAAATTCCAGTATGCCGTCGGCATTGTCTATGGTGATCGTGCCGCCGTCCACATTTTCGACCTGCGCCCATGGGCGCTCAGTCACGTTCTCCTGCGGCTTGCTGCAGCCAAAGCTGATGAGCTGGCCGTAGAGGACCGTAATACCCTTGGGATCGTCGTCCTTGCCGAACTGGAAGAGCCAGGGCAGATGTTTCAGAAACGCGACTTTCTCGAACTGCTTGCCCGAGGTCAGGGCGTTCATGGTTGCTGTTGCGACCACTACGGGAGTGGGAGTAAGGCTTCCGCCAGGCATTCCGTCGAAGAGATCGCGCGGGTGCCATGGATTGATGCGGCTCTGGCCTGCGGCAAGGAAAGTCAGCACGGCGATGGGCAGACGGTACTCGGAGTTGGCCATCCATGATTCAGTCTCCACCGAGGTCTTGCCGCGTGTGGCGGCGACCATCGGGCCGTAGCATACGGGCGGCTTTACGTAATGGTCGGAGAATATGTCAACATATTTGCTCATCTCGTCCGTGCCGTCGGAGTAGAACTTGTCCTCTGTGTTCATGATCGAGGATGCGGCGAATATCTTGATGTCGGGAGAGACTTTGCGGGCGGAATCGGCGATCACCTTCTGGATCTCACGGTATTGGATCATGTCGCGTGCCCAGCCGGAAATGCCTCCGCCTTCCCATGGCTCATTGTAATTTTCGAGTCCCCATAGGGAGCCTTTGCCGTCCTTCCAGTAACGTTGGCAGAAGGCTGTGATCCATTTGCCATAGCGCGGGTAGTACTGCGGGTCGATGACCCAGTCGCCTGAGCCGCTGTATCCGAAACATTTGTCGGTCCAGCCTGCGGCGGGTGTGGGCTCGACCCTGAAATGCCACCAGTCGCCGTTCATGCCGCCAAGGGTGCCCATGATGCCGATCTTGTGTTTTGTAGTCACATCGAAAAGGACATCGTAGCGGCTCCAGTCATATGGGCCGACGCCGTTCTGGTCGGCCTTGCCCGCCTTCTTCTCCTCGGGAGTCCACTGTTCTGAAGTGCTTATCTCAATTCTCTGGCCGCGTATGCCCATGCGTTCGTAGGCGGCGGCGTGGATGTCCATAGTCTTAGGATCGCCGTTTATGAAGTTGCCTTCGCCGAGGATCCAGGTGTTATGGACGGTGGCGTCGGGATTGTCGCGCGGAACCCGGGCTACGGTGCCAAGGAACTGCCGGAGCGAGTCCTTGCCGCCATTGCTGCGGACCAGGATTACGGCGTATGTGCCGAAGCGGGTAGGAACTGGAACGTCCTTGACTTCGACCTGTGCGACATCCTTGTCGTCGAAGGTGACTGAGAAAGGAAACCTTACGGGCTTCCCTTCGGTGCGCATCATTTCAGGGGAGCCGAAGTCGGCGACGCCGGACAGATTGGGATCGGACGCTTCAGGGATGCGCTGCGTGATCTCCTGGAAATCGAGGCTGAAATCTTTCACTTCGCCCTTGTCGTTGCCGCGCTTCATCTTGAGTGTGAGGTTCACCTTCTCATCGGCATAGAAGACGAACAGAGGGGCGGACGAGTCGGCGAGGACATAGTCATCCTTCGGCAGCGTGCAACCGAAGCGCTCCATGTTCTGCGGGTGGGCGATCGAGTGGTAGTCTGCGGCCTGGACCTGCGGCGCCAGCATGGCGAGCGCCGATACGGCCGCCATGACGGCGGCAAGCCGGGGAGCGGAGAACCGACGGGTGAAGATTTCCTTCAGTTTGTCTTTCATCGTAGTATTCCCTTTCGAATTATTCGTTGATTGATATTCCGGTGCTATACAGGAAAAGCGCAACAAAAAGGCATTTCGTACATGGCTATTGAAATATTCTGACATCTTTTCAACCAAAACTATACCATATGATAACGAAGTCAACCATCATTTCCGGGATTTATGCCAAGTTGCATTCCTTGTGCAGCAATTCATGAAGGTGAAAGAACAGCCCTTGCGGGCTTAACTACGAACAAATTCCAAATTATCTTTGTTTGTAGTCGATGCCGCAAGGCATGTTCTCGCCATTTGGTTGCAACTTGGTATTATCCGCGTTTTATGCCCAGCTGTTTCAGCAGGGCTGACTCCACCGGATTTATGCGTCCGTCGCCCATGGGGCCGAGGTTGAAGAAGATCGAGGCGTCCAATGAACGGCACTTCCGGTAGTATTCGCTGATCTGCGCGGCCGTGTGGTAGTCGTTGCGTTCCGGCTGCCAGCTCCATCCGTTTATGAGCGCAGTGATCCATGCCATCTTTTCCTTGTCGCCGATCGTGGTGCAGTTGAATCCGGCGGTATTCTCGCCGGGAAGATCCATCTCCCATGCCTGGTAGTCTTCACCGGCGAGTGGCAGTATATGGTGGTTGTTCGTGATCATGGTGTCAGGCTGAAGCCCGTGAATGAGGTCATATATTTCGGTAAGGGGCCAGTTGTCCTGCGCCACGACGTCATTCTGATCTGTTGTCGCCTTGGCCGCCGGCCACCAGCCATCGAAAAGGAACCCGGACACCTTCCCGTAATTTTTGCACAGCTCTTCGATCTGACCCAGCATGTAGCGGCAGTAGGCGGGGAAATCCGATGCCGGCTCGAAGTCTACGGAGCTCATGGCCGGGTGATGCCAGTCTATCAGGGAATGGTAGAGATGCAGCGCCACGTCGCGTCTGTGGCAGGCTTCCGCCAGTTCGGCGATGATGTCGCGCCCGAACGGCGAGTGCATGGAACTGAAATCTGTCAGCTCCGAATCGAACAGGCAGAACCCGTCATGATGCTTTGTGGTGACCATGAACGCCGTTGCGCCGGACTCGACGAAGAGATCCAGCCATTCGTTGGCATTGAATTTTACCGGATTGAAAAAAAACATACGTTCTGCGTATGTGTCTCTCGGGATCTTCTGCAGGCACTGGTGCCATTCCTTCTGGCCGTCAATGCTGTACAGGCCGAAGTGCACGCTTATGCCGAAGGTGTCGGCGCGGAACCGCGAATATCCGGCAGGAGAAGCCTGAAGTCTGGCTTTGGAGCAATGGGACCATTTTTCAAAATTCATTTTTTTATTCCCCGTCATTTTCAAACCAATGCAGTCCCTTGTCTGTCATTTCCCTAATATTGACTCCTGAAACGTGGCCGTCGCTATAGGCTACATTCGTATTTTGGCCATAGGCGCTGGCAGATCCCGGAATTGCATAACGTGCTCCTCCATGGATGGGGCCGACGCAATAGAAAATTGAAGAGTAATCAATTCCTGCAGTGCTGAAAGGCCCGAAGCCGCATTGCACATGGCGGTTGTCGCCGTTACCGTCGGGACCGCAATTTTGCCACAGGGCATCCCACCAGAAAGGAAATTTCGAGGGGCTCTTTATCTGATCCCATCTTTTCCCCTCGTTAAACAGGGGACCAGCTTCCAGATCCCAATAGACATTGACTGAATAATACATCGGCTGATAGCTTTTGACTTTTGATGCGGCCGTCGGGCAGGTCCTGAAGTCGACAGGAGGGGCTGGAGACCAGGAAAGTCCGATGTCGGAGCCCTGCTTGTTCAAGGCTATGTCCATCGCAGTCTGGGAATTTGGGGCCATGCCGGACTGTATGTTCAGAGGTATTGTCCAATCGTATTCGCCTAGATACATGGTGTATGTCAGCATCACCTGCTTGAGATTGGACTTGCAGAGGATATCGCGTGCCGACTCCTTTGCTGACTGCAGTGCCGGCAGCAAAAGAGAAGCGAGGATGGCTATTATTGCTATTACTACAAGAAGTTCTATCAGCCTCGTCAGTTATAAGTTTTGATGTATTTAAAACCCGCTTGCTTTGCCAAAGTTATACGATTCCGAGTGTAAGTCAAATCTTTTGTCCTGCCGTCTCCTGATTAAAAGCGTTATCCAGCCATTTGCGGAGGAGTTCAATAA
>JANYBI010000368.1 GCA_025360875.1 Lentisphaerota bacterium | reverse complement strand
CCGATGTGGAAGACTTCGGAGACTATGTTCACCTGCTCGTGGACGACTGTCACCTTCCCGTCCCAGTCCTGATCCTTGAACCTCAGGTTGTGCTGGAGTCCCGGCTCCCTGAGAGTGGCGGAACCGGTGGGATATTTCCTGAGGTTCTTCAGGTCGTCCACCGTCAGCGACAGCCCGCGGTTTGCGGCAAGGAGGATTTCACCTCTTACGCTCTTTGCGCCGTCGATGAATAGCGAGGGAATCCGCGTGGACTGAGTGTTCTTCATGCTCTTTTCGAAGTTTATGAAGAGATCCGTTTTGCCGATGGTGTCGGGAGCGAACGGGATCTTGAGCCATTTCTTGCCATCCTTTACGAAAGTCTCATAATCGTCTGCCAGGGCGGACCTGCCTTCAACACGGTTTACGGTGATGTCGTCAGCATATCTTATGAGGAGTTCGCGCAGCGGCGCATCCTTGATGTCGAGACTGCAGTTCGCCCTGAGGAGGAGATCCTCGTCCTTGAATGTCAGGACATAGCTGAGCTCGATCATGTAGTTCGGCATGATATTGTCGGCGCTGGTGTCAAGGGAATATTTCTCGCCTGAGAACTTGTATGTGAAAAGACTTTTCTTCGGGAGTTCCCTGATCTTCCTCCTGTTGTCGGCAGCTGGGAATGAACTGTTGTCTATCTGGTTGAGGCCCGTTGTCTTGTCGACTATCAGCTTTATCGCCCCGTTGGTTCCGAAAGCAAGATATCCGTCTATCCTCAACGCCTTCAGCGGAACAACCGAGGGGAGGGAGAACTTGCTCGGGAAGTCCGGCAGGACTTTCTCGGATTCGATCAGAACGGAATATGCATCCTCATAATATTTGCTGAGGCTCACCACCAGGGTTCCGCCGTTTTCCTTGTCGTCGATGACTTTCCAGTCCTGGATGTTTTCACCGGTGACGCTGAGGATGTTGAGCCCCTGGCTGATTTTGATTTCAAGATTTGAGAGCCTGCCCTGGATGACAGTATATAGGAAATGGGAGTTGAGCTTGACTGTCCCCGGGAAGACTTCCGCAACAGTTGTCGCCTGGACGCTTGTCACGAGGTTTGCGGTTATTTTCTCCACCTGGCTCCGCCAGTTCATCCGCAGCGCACCCTCAGGAGGCAGAACTGCGGTGAACACGGCTCCTTCCGTGCCAGGAACATCTTTTTTCTCAAGGTTCAGTCCGCCGTCTATTGCCAGTTCCATGTCTTTCTTCGGGCTTTTGATCTCGATTGAACGGGCTATTGCCGGGACAAGCCCGAATGTGCAGCTTTTAATGCCTTTCTTGAGTTCCGGAGGAGGTACCGAAATTGGCTTCTGGTTTTTTGCCAGCGGCATGATGTCCATGACGTCCTCGACCTTAGCCGCGAATTTGAACTTAACATCACATTTCCCGGATTCCACACATTCCAGCACGTATCCGCCGTCTTTGAATATGATTTTGAATTCGCCACCGCCAAGCCATAGGAAACCACTGCCTTTGACCTTGACTTCGGATGACAGCTCGGTGATCTTGCCTGAAACCATCACAAGGGATCCCGCTTCCGCGGCTTCGGCTGAGAAAGTCATTGTGAAAGTGATATTGTCGTCGTCGGAGATCTCTCCTTCAAGCTTGAGATTGTCCACAGTGAATTTCTTTTCCGGCGGCGGTTCCTCCGCATTGATGAGATTACAGTTTAAAAATAAAACCAAACTTCCTACTAAGGCAAAAAATCCTTTCATGGTATCCTCCAAAAAATTAAAATATTTCAATACAAAACAACTAACAAAATAAGACACGCTAAAGCTGTGAACTCCAACAATATTTCCTCTCTTTGCCCCTTCATTATTTGCTTGTCTGATATTCCTTTCATCTCATTCGACGTTGGATGTTTCCGCCGCGGCGGATTGAATGTTCGATGTTCACTTTACATTTTTTACCAGAGTGTAAAATTCAGAAACCTTCCCGTCGTTCCTGTAGTCCTCGCCGAGGACATCCTGGACGTTCCTCATTATATTTTCAGGATTGGCGATGCCGGGCACATCCGGGAACCTCAGGAATTCTGCGAATTCCGCAACCGATGATGCGAGCCGGAATCCGCAGGAGGCCTGCGCAAAACTGGTCTTTATCTCATGATATGCCAGGACGAACTCTTTCTCCTCGACATCCATGTTGTCGGCTCTCCTGTAGCGCAATCTTACGATACATATTGAATAAGGCGTCGGACAGTCGATTGTCGTCTGAGGAGTGTCGAACGGGATACTCTTGTTCATCTTGAGTTCGTAGAGCGCGGTTACGGACTGGCCTGCACCGACTTCTCCGGCATCAACCGTGTCATTCCTGAAATCGGCCTTGCTGAGCTGCCGGTTCTGATATCCTATCTGGCGATACTGGTTCACGATGAGCGGATTGAATTCAACCTGGATCTTCACGTCCCTGGCTATCTCGCGGAACCTGCCGGCGAAATCATTAACAAAAACTTCCTGGGCGGATTCCTCGTTGTCGATGAACACATAGTTCCCGTCGCCCTTGTTGGCGATCGCCTCCAGGAACTTGTCGTCGCCGTCGCCACCTAGCGCCACCACTGTGTTGGTTATGCCCATGTTCCTGGCGGCGGAAACCTTCGAAAGTATCCGCTCGGCGGAAGGTGAGCCGATGTTGGAAATGCCGTCGGTAAGGAGAATCACGCGGTTGTAGGCGCCGGGTTCGTAGTTTTGCAGGGCCAGATCGTAGGCGGTGATGAGTCCGTTCTCGATATCAGCAACACCGGCCGGCATTATGCCTTCGACGAGCTTGGAAACAGTTTTTTTTTCACTGGCGGGCATATATCCGCAGAGATTGATGACACGGTGGGTACACGCCAGAACAGCTATCCTGTCATTTGGCTTAAGCTGGTCGAACAGCAGGGGAAGACTTTTTTTTACAAGATCCATCCTGTTAGCCTGCGACATGGAACCGCTGGCGTCTATGAGGATCGTGAATACGGACGCGCGGCTTCCGTCAGGCCCCAGTTCGCGGGCCTTGACACCGACGCGAAGCGTGTAGTTTTCCGGACGGAACGCGGATGGAGCAGTTTCGAGATATACTGCGAACGTTGAGTTCGAGGGTGAGCGGTAGTGATAATCGAAGAAGTTTATGAACTCCTCCGGCCTTACGCTGAAAGGTTCCGGCCTGACTCCATCCCTCAGCAGTTTCCTCGCCATCGTGTAGGAGGCGGTGTCGACATCGATTGAGAATGTCGAGAATGGTTTCTGCCTCGTATCGCTGAATGGAATTCCATTCTTTAACTCCTTCGATTTCTCATATGAATCTTCAAGGCCCTTGATAACAGCCTCTATCTTCTTCATTTCGTCCGGCATGTTCGATATGGAGAGGTTTCCTGTTTCCGGATCGTATTTGAGCTTGCAGGACTCGCCAAAGGAGATGCCTTTGCTCTTGAAATATTTCAACAGTTCCTCATCGCTGCCTCCGACATCGCGCAGGACGTCCTTCTTCACTTTGAATATCTTTGTTTCCATGGGAACAACTGTCTGCCCTTCATCGCGGAGTACCTGTTTTCCATTGGCCTTGAGTTCGGATTTGGGAGCGTTGGCTTCATATGCCATTTCCGTTTTTGCTTCAACTGCTTTCATGACTTTCTCAGTATCAGTATCCCGGGCGACAGTGATTTCCTCTTCCGATTTTGCCTTTTCCCTGCGCTCCAACGAGTCCTTGGTGGCAGCTTTCGCTTTGGACATGTCCTGTTCGGGTTTGGCACTTAAGCCTTTCTGCTGTTCCTGGAGCATGCGCTTATTTTCTTCTGTACCCGCCTTGTCCTGTTTGGCCTTTGCTATTGGAGCGGCTTTCCCTCCAAGGGCGACGGGAGCGCTTCTTGGCGCTGCAGGTGAGTCCAAGGCCTCGGCCTCGCCCTCGCCTGCGAATTCCTTGGGCGGTGGCTGTACTACAGGTGACGGGGCCGCTCCAGGAGCTGGAGCAGCTGCAGGAGCTGCAGTTGCCGCCACTTCCTTTGCAGCGGCCGAACCACCATACTTTTTCAAGGCGACGCCTCTTTTCCCGCCGTTTGATTGTCCATCTATGGTACCACCTGCAGGCTTGCTTTCATCCAGTGACTGGGCACGATCTTCGAGAACTGCCATATTGGCATTTTTAGCGTCCGCAGATGCCGCGCCACCAATCGGACTTTTTACCGCGGTTTCATTCTGTCTTGCATCACCCCTGGAACGACCAGCATCAGAAGATTCTCCTCCTTTCCTCAGTTTGTCAGATCCCTTCTTGTCGCTGGCAGAACCTTTTTCTCCTGAGATATAGCCATCGGCAAGAGCGAGTTTTTCAGAAGGCTTCCCAGGAGCGCTTGCTTCAGGTCTAGGAGAAGAGGCGGCGAATCCCGTAGCTGTTGTTGCAGCAGGTCCCGCGACGGATTTCTTGGCGGCGGAGTCATGATATCTCGCTGGTGCTTTTTCCATATCATGAAGGCTGGAATCCTCATCTTTGGAAGGAGAAGAACCAAGATAATATACTTCTGGTTCTGATGGACTCTGTTTAAAACTTGATGTTGCGCTTATTTTCATACTTTTTGTGAAGTAAGCCGGTACCAGGATTCCGGCGAGTATCGCGCATATCGCGATCGATGCGGCAATCTCGAGCCATTTGAAATTCAATATTTTTGATTTTTTGGGCGGTTCAGACATTTTGAATGGCTTGGCACTGCGAATTATCTCCTGGTACCGGCTTACTTCACAAAAAGTATGAAAATAA
>JANYBI010000349.1 GCA_025360875.1 Lentisphaerota bacterium | reverse complement strand
CCCGCCTATGTCATTCCTGAAGCTTTCAAGGAAGAACTTTTCCGGCCGGCTGACTGATTCTAAGATATTCTTCAATGATGCAAGGTCGTCTGTTTTCTCAGAGGCGTATTTGGTCATGAATTCATTATATGATGCCAGGGCGTCAGGTATCTTGTTTTTAGCAATCATCGAGGAGACGCTCTTCAGAAGCTCATTCCTGTCCTGCTTGAACTGCTTTTTCGCGGCAAGCTTCTTCCTGCCGGATTCCATATGGGCTTGGGCAGTTTTCAGCCTTGCCGCCTTTGTTTCCTCTGCGAAAGTGCCGGTATAGTTGATCAGAATGCTGGAAGCGGCTTCAAAATCCATTTTGTCCGCCAGTTCAGAGGCCTTTTTCTCAAGGTCGGCAACTGTTTGTCCAATGGCTTTTTCCCTTGCCTCTTTCAGCGCCTCGATTTCGGGATCGATCTTCTTCACATAGGACGTGCCCTCCAGGAGGCCGGTCTTCAGCTCCTTGAATTTTGCTATCGCGGAACTGATCTTTTCAGGTTCCGCCATCGCCTCGTCCCTGAGCGCGATTGCATTGTCCCAGATTCCCTTCTCCTTTTTTGCAATAGCTTCCTTTCTATCCTCTTCGGACTTGACGGACTGTTCTTCCGCGAACTTTTCAGCGGCGATTCTCTGCTGTTCCATCCTCTTCAGCCTCGCCGCTTCAGCCTTCTGCGCATTTGTATACATCGTCACGACGCTGATCAGTACTACGAGAATAAGCAGGGCGCCCGAAAGAAGCGAAAATATTTTCAAGGAATTTGATATCTTGTTGAGAGTTTCCTCCCTTTTGCTGTCTATGGCCTTGTCCTTGCTATTAATGTCAGGTTTTTCCTGTTTGTCTTCCATGATTGCTCCTGGAAAGTTTCTTTAAATTCCCTTTGTCATTGACATCCTGTGTCTACCCTGTATACTTGGGAGGTTTTATTGAGTTCTCAACTCAATGTTCGCCTGAAATCCTCATGTCCGGATAATTAATTTTCATCTCAATCATATAATAAAACGCCAAAACCGATAAAATCAACAAAATGGACAATTTAATTTCATTAGAATATTTTTTATGAGGGTATATAATGAACAGTTCCCAAAAGTAATACCTAGCCTTCAGGAGACGAGAGTGATTCCATATATAAAAATTCATGAGAAGACGGTTCTTAAACGTCTTGATATGATCCCGGATGAGGATGTCCGTCTCAGTCTTGCTAAAGACAGGCTTTCTTCTGCCGATTTCGCAAGCCTGATCTCCCCTTCGGCATCCGCTTTTCTCCCCCAGATGAGGAACAAGGCATCAGCACTGAAAAGAATGCACTTCGGAAAGACTGTCAGGATATATGCCCCGCTTTATATTTCAAGCTACTGCATCAACAACTGCCTTTACTGCGGTTTCAGGACCGCAAACAGGAAGGATGTCAGGAAAAGATTGTCTCTGCCCGAGATCCGCGCAGAGGGTATGGCAATCAGGAAACTTGGAATTGATTCACTGCTTGTTGTCAGTGGCGAGGATCCCAGGCATATCTCCATAAGTTTTCTCGCCGAAGTCGTAAAGGAGCTCAAGAAGCTGTTCTCATATGTCTCTCTGGAAATATATCCATTGGATCCTGGAGGATATGAGACTCTTTTCAATGCCGGAGCCCATGGTCTGACAATCTATCAGGAGACATACGACAGGAAGCTTTATGGCCATCTCCATCCGTCAGGGCCGAAAATGGACTATGATTACCGCCTGGAAGCGCCTGCAAGGGCTGCGAAGGCGGGTTTCTACAACATCGGGATAGGTGCGCTTCTCGGACTTCACGACTGGCGAAGCGAGGCCATTTCACTTGCGGCCCATGCTTCCTGGCTCAGGAAGAAATTCTGGAAGAGCAAAATTCAGTTCTCATTTCCCAGAATAACTCCTGTCGGTGGCGGATTTGAAGTTCCGGCTCCAGTTTCCGAAAAGGAACTTGAGCAGATGATGTTGGCTTTCCGCATATGTTTCCCTGAGTGCGATATAACCATCTCAACGCGGGAAAGCTGCAGATTTCGCAACAGGATAGTCCAGAGCTGTGCAAATCTCATGAGCGCCGGTTCCTCGGTGGTGCCCGGGGGCTATTCGTCCTCCAGCAGGGGTAAGCTGGGCCAGTTCGGCAAGCGTGACGTCAGAACCGTCAAGGCGGTAGAACATGATCTGAGGAAGATCGGCATTGAGGCGGTTTTCAAGGACTGGGACAAGTGCCTGGGGGCTTAGGGTAGGGAATAGAACGTCGAATACCCAAGAGGATCTGAATATCGAATATTTATTCATAGGAAATCAGAAGATGAAAATCATATTGAACGGGAAAAGCAGGAAGGTCGGTGTCAAGACACTTGAAGAGCTTATGACCCAGCTGAAATTTGATCTCGAAAGAACGCTGGTGTCGGTGAATGGAAATGTGATCGATAGGAAGAAGTTTTCCGAAAGTGTTCTTTCCGATGGCGACAAGGTCGAGGCATTCAGTTTTGTCGGCGGCGGCTGAGTAGTAATGCAGGCTTTCCAGCCTGCAATTGTTTGAAGTCTTTGTAAATAATTTTTCCGCACCTCGGAAATTTCTGCGGAAAAATTAAAAATAAAAGGAATATCACAATGGAAGCAACTGGAAAAAGGTACTTTTCCTCAAACCCTCCGGGAACAACTGAAAAACTTCAGACGAAACATGTGTTGATCGCCGGAGCAGGCGGACTTGGTTCGAATGTCGCGATCGCGCTGGCGCGGGCGGGGATCGGCTCGATGACGGTTGTCGATTACGACAAGGTAGAGCCTTCAAACCTGAACCGGCAGCAGTTTTTCCGAGACCAGATAGGCATGATGAAAGTGGATGCGCTCAGGATGAATCTCGCAAGGATAAATCCTGATCTCAAGATCAAGACAGTCTGCGAAAAGATAGTTCCGGGAAACTGCGATGTCATAATTTCTGCGTCTGCAGAAATTATCTTTGAATGTTTTGACAACGCCGAGGCTAAGGCGATGCTCGCCAGTTTCTGTCTGCTCAAACGCGCCAAAATCCCGCTTGTGACGGTATCGGGTCTTGCAGGCCTTGGTTCCTGTGACAGCATAAAGGTCAGGAAAGGTCTAAGGAACTCCTGGATCGTAGGTGACGGCAAGGCGGAGATGAATCCTGAGAACGGTACGATATCAAGCAGAGTGGCCTTTGCCGCGGCGCTTCAGGCTCACACCGGCATCAGGATCCTTCTCGGACTTGAAAATGGCAAAGTAAAGTAGGTCTGTTTGTTTTCCAGCCAGCCGTTCAAGATCCCTTTTACGGGGTGTCCAGGTAAAAATACGCGCAGCTTGACCAGTCGTCCGTCCTCTCGAATATTCCGTAGGATTTTGCCTTCACGGCTTTCTCCATGTTGATCTTCTCTTTTCCAAGGACCAGTTTCATGCCTGCCCCTCTGAGCTGTGGAATAGTGTCAGGTCCCCAGCATCCTATCTGATGCATCGTGACCCTGATATCCTCATGGAAATATACGGGATCCGGCACGTGGAACCTGTAGAAACAGAACTGGTATTTGTCCATGTCTGCGATATGCGCACCCTGGAAAAGATTTGAATACTGACCAAGTCCCCAGCCGGTTCCGATATAATCCTCTGTCCCTGTGCCACAGAGGGTCGGATGCTTGCTGTCGCCGTCGATGAACATCTTCACTTCACCTTCGCCCCACCATGATTTGAACCATTTGTCCGTATTGGCGATGACCCCGATGTTGCAGCCAATGAAACGTCCGGAGCCTTTCACTTTAGGGAGGATCGTGTAGTCCTTCATGAGAACTGTAGGGTTCTCCCTCCCCCAAAGCGCATGGAAATATGCAGTGCTGTCATCATGTTTATCTCCGACAGTCATATCAATGTCGTAGAAGAACATCGGAAGATCCTTCTTTGTCCCATTGGTAACTGTGATCTTCATCGAATTCCTGAAAGGCATGGGGATAATGCAGTTGAAGCTTCTTCCCTCGGGACTCGATAAAAGCGCAGATTCGAATGTCGACATCCTGCCGATACCATGGCAGAAGAAGTCGCCGATAGGGACGCTTACTGCAGGACTAGTCGCCCCGTCCCAGAACATCTCTATCCTGATGCCGCGGAGCATTTCAGGCGATCTGTCCGAGATGGTGATCCAGATTCTCCTGACAGTTCCGGATACCCCTTTCATTTCGGCAAGGACTTTTCTTTCTTTCGCCTTCAATGGAAAGAATGGATGTCTTTTACGTCCGTCATCATTCCTGCACGCAGCACCTTTTCCTGCAGAAAGATTTTCCGGACTCGCCCATCTCGTGTGGACATTTTCAGGTATTGAAGCAAGATTCGATATGTCAAACATGGCCGTCTCCTAATGATGATTTAAAACTTCCGAACTTCCGAACTTCCCTTCTAAATCACCTCAAGATGATCCCTGTCGGGAAACTTCCGGAATGGGGCAGTCGGCAGAGTCTGGTACCAGAACGCTACCGAAGCGATATCGTCCTGCATAGGCAGATAACGCCCATATGAACGCCATCCCAGCGCCTGTATCGTCACCTTGAGATCCTTCTTGAACCTTACGGGATCCATGATGTG
>JANYBI010000342.1 GCA_025360875.1 Lentisphaerota bacterium | reverse complement strand
TTTCCTGCCCCATGATACCTTCAATCTTTTCAAGCAACGAGGACGAGTCCCTCCCCTTCATCGGGGAAGATGATTGGATAAGAACCTTCTTTTCAGGAAAACAGCCCGCTGCAAAAAACGCGTCTTTCCCTGAAAGGTCTATAGCCGCCCATATTTCCAAGATAAAATCTCCTTGAACACCGGATTGAACCAATCTGCAAATCGTTGCAGGATTAAGGGAACCTCTAAAGCCTGATAATCTATTATATTCCCGAATGATTACCAGAGAATAATTCACAATCAGCTCTGATAAAAGCGCCTGGATAAAAACCATGCCGGCACATAAAGAAGGGCTATGTAGAAGGCCGCGTTCAGGAAACCGGCAAACGCACAAGCCGAAGCCTGGAAGAGAATGAGGTTCCGGATCGACTCACCTATGAACGGTGGAACGTCGCTCGTCCTGTATTTCAGATGCAGCCACAGCAAATTCTTCAATGTGCTCAGCGAGAGGATAATTGAGAGGCATATGGCAAAACAGACGCTTGGCGTGATTTCGTCCATGACACTGATATCATCAACTCTGGAGGAAAGATATATTCCCGAAGCCACCCATAGCAGGGAGCTTATCATTATCATCCAGCCTCCGGCAAGTACTGTTCTTTTCCGCCCCTCTTCAGTTTCTACCTGTGCAGAAATTGAAAACCCCAGGACATAAACCAGGAGAAACATTGTTGCAGGATACAGCACATAAGATGTCAGGACAATCGAATGGGCGGCGAAAAGCCCCATTGAAAGACCGAGAAGCCTGCACAATGCAAGGGCAGAAGGACCTAGCACAAGGACGTGCATGAAATTACAGTTGTAGCCAAGTATGAGAAAGACCAGGGCAAGCGCCACCATGAATGTCTGTACCCCGCAGAGCAAGGCTGTGGCAAAAGCTGTGACGGCAAATATCAAAGCTGCGAATTTCGCAGCTTTGATGCTGATCAGTCCAGCCGCAAGAGGTCTGCCCGGCCTTTCCCTGATATCGGTCTCGTAATCAGCGATATCATTTGTTATCAGGCCAAAAACATAGCAGGACAAAACTGATAATATCAGATATATCAATTTCGGAGAATCAGCTCTGCCATTTACAATAAGATATCCGAATATTGCATCGCCAGGCACTGTGAACAGGTTCGGGAAACGGATGAGTGATAACCATGCCTTCGAAGTTTTCATAAGCCTATTTCGTGCTGACTCCATTAAAGGGGCCTTTCAATTTTGAATAGATTGAAAGCATTCCGGGTAGTCAGGTCCGCCAGCTTTTCCGTCGGCATGTTCCTGAGTCCTGCCACATGTCCTGCTATTATTGACAGATATTCCGGGTGGTTCCTGTCACCACGGTGCGGCACCGGCGCAAGATAAGGTGAATCCGTCTCGAGAAGCAGCCTGTCGTCAGGTATGACCTTCAGGAGTTCGCGTACATTGGCCGCCTTTGGGAAAGTTACTATGCCCCCGACGCTGACATAGGCGCCAAGAGCCAGGAATTTCCGGCACCATTCATTCGTCCCGGCAAAGCAATGGAGCACAAAACTGCCACCTGCCGCGGAAAAATCCGAGAGGATTGGAAATGAGTCCGAATAAGCCTCTTCACTGTCATTCTTGTCACGGCAGTGGACAATCAGAGGCAATTTATTGTCCAGGGCCATCCCTGCGAATACATTGAAGACTTTTCTCTGCGTGCCACGATCCGAATTTTCATAGAAATAGTCAAGTCCGACCTCGCCGACAGCAGCAAGTTTCGAGTCGCCGATTAATTCCTTGAAATCTGATACTTCACCTGAAAAAGAATCCGCTCCGTGCGGATGGATTCCGGCTGAAAACCAGCAGTCGGCTGTCTGGTGCGCAAAATCCCTGGCAATGCAACTCTCATCAAGAGTCGCGCCGACGGCCAGCAGATATCTCACACCGGAACTGCGGGCTTTTTCCGCGTAGCCGGCTGCGGCTTCATCATCCTTGTAATAGTGAAAATGAGTGTCAAAGAGGTCCATTTGCACACCGTAAAAATCTAATTTTCCCCTTATATTCGAGCAAGATCAAAACAAGAACCAGTAGAAATGTGAATCCGACGAGCAGATTCCTGAAATACCATCCCGGCGGTCCTTCGTAGAAAGCTTCAAGATACTGGTTTTCACCGGCGGGGATTTCAATCTGTATCCTTCCATCCCTGTTGATATCCTTCAGTAGCGTGGCTCCATCGATTTCCCTGTCTCCGAGAACCACTTTCCATCCAGGGAAATAAAGCTGGTTCACCATGATCATCTGGGGCTTTTCGCTTGAAATACTATAGCGCATATGATGCGGATCGCTTCCAGGATATTCAGCAATCCTGCAGGCGGGATCACTGACTGACAGCATCGGCCCTCTCCCTCTGGGAGCTGCAGGCAGATACGCCGTTGCTGTTTTCGGCAGGAACTCGTTGAAAGATTCGTAGACTTCCAACTTCTCAAGACGCAATGTCCTGTTATAGATGATTGCCTTCCTTAGATCGAAATTGCACTTTATGAAATTGAATTCGTTGGGGTTCCAGGCAAGTGTGATAATCAGAAAAATGACAAGGGCTGCACAGAATTTCAGGTCCGTCTTCAAAATGACCCTCAGCTTCCATATTCCAGAGACACAAATGACCTGCAACAGGGCGATAACGCTGAGCAGTCGCCATGGGAACTGTACAAAATTCAACAGCGGTATATTCTTCCATAAAAAGGCTGCGACTGGAGTCATCATAAGTATGCAGAAAACATAAAG
>JANYBI010000314.1 GCA_025360875.1 Lentisphaerota bacterium | reverse complement strand
AGGGAGCGCATGCGACCGGTTATGCCGGATTGCGACTTGATATTGAAAGGGTTCCGCCTTACTACATGCTTAATGTTTTAAAGTGCAGAAGAACCCAAAAAAATGGTGGTCCTGAGTAGCGATATTCCCGCGTATCGAAGGGCAATCCGAATGCCATATATTCTCTGAGCATTCCCCCGTTACGGCATTCAAATTCACTATGCGAACTTGCAAGGATAGACTTTGCGTATATCTTACTGCATTCTTTTTAGAATTGGCGGCTTAGCTCAGTTGGTTAGAGCGTCGGAATCATAATCCGCAGGTCCTCGGTTCAAATCCGAGAGCCGCCACCAGTCTTCGTTTGAAGTCAGCTAATGGTGAATTCAAATGAAGACTGTCGCGGCGTAGCTTCTTTGCAAAGCCGGACATTATTTCCCAGACTTCAAACTTCTCCTCGGCAAGCCAGCCATCTTCCATAGCGGATCGGAAAGTGAAGGCTGCGCGTCCCGGCGTAGCCTTGGCGAAGACGGATCACGCCGTAGCCTGCTTCATAATGGCGGAGGCGGACTGAAGCTTAAACATATCCGCTTCAAGACTACGGCTTGGCATGCCTGCCATCTGTCATCCTGTGACTCTGTCAGCGTTTAATCAGTTCCCTGTAGTAATCGTTCATCTTCCTGTGCAGTTCGATCATGAGGAATTCGTCTTTCTTTTTCCAGTGCATGCCTGTATGGCCAAGAAGAATGCGCGGATTGGCGGCAAGCCTTTCCATGTCCTTCCTTAGGAACTCCTCCTCCCTGCCCTCGGGAAGTTCCTGTCCGATATTGAGGATGATCGGGCGTTTCCCTATTTCCCTTATCGCCGCATCCACATCGGTCCATCCTGCGATGGCACAGCCTATGTATCCTGCCTCAGTCGCAATGATTTCCGGAAGGTTTCTGATGGTTCCATAAAAAACATGCGGACCAGAGCATGTATGGATCCCGACACAGCCCCATTCGTCCATAATCCTCAGGTCGTGGGGAAGAACATATTCCCTGTACATTTCTCCGGAAATAAGATTTACGGAACATTCGGCAATATGGTAAAGATGCGGCTTGTATTCAGTCAACCGCTCCTTGCCGATATGTGCGAAAAGGATCCTGTGCGCCTCCAGAAAAAAATCGGTTATTATTTCCATGCCCCTGGAAAAATCCTCCGCCCTGTCAATTGGATAAAGGAATACGTCATTTCCAAGAACCATATGCGCGATGTTGAAAGGACCCTGCATGTCAGGAAACCCTATCTTGACGGAAGCAGGCACATTATTCCTTATCAGCCCGATTTTTTCAAGCATTATCGGGAAGAGCCCTGAATTCTCGATATCAGGCACTCCTTTTTCAAGCAGTTCGTCAAGGGTTATATGTGTTGACGGGCAATAACTGGTTTCGGGATCAAGATGGCAGCCGAAACTTGCAGCCAGTGTTCCGGGGCCGACGCCCAGCCCGAAGGATGCCCTTATGGGGTTGAGAAAACTGGGAGGATTCGCCATTGCGGAGAGCTCTTCATGGAGCCTGACGATGTCATATTCCTCGAGCTGTTTTGCCCGGCCAGAATCAATGGCATTCTCTGTATACTTCCTTATATCCTGTCCTCTGCCGAGATAAAATGCGGCATGGGGCCTCTGTCTGCCTGCCTGCGCATGAAGTTCGGCCGAGCAGATATCAGATTCCGGATGTTCCTCGAAATTTCTATCTATCGCCTTTATAACCTTTTCAACATCCATAACTTTACCTTTCCACCGCCGTCCAATGAATGCAAGGATTATTTCTTCTCTTCCGCCTTCGGTTTTTCCGCGAAAGATATAAAGACCGTGACAGGGCTGTCACGTTTCGGCACAGTTCCTTCCTTGACCTGCACATCATGCTTCAGATTGCCAACATCGGCGGGATTGTCAAGTATGGTGTTCCCCATGCTCAGGACATTGACGACGTTCCCCTCCTCTTTCGCAAGGCATCGCATACCCTGCTCGTAGCTCGACCCAACGAAAACCCACCCTTCACGATTTATCTGTTTGCCAGTACCGCTGTCGAGCAGCCATTTTTCCACCGGAATCCTCTGCCCGTTTTCAGGCTGGATGTCTATGTTCATCAGGGATCCCTGTGGAATATTTTTCCCACCGGGAAGACGGGCTCCGTTCTCAGCCCCGATGAGAAAAAGGGCAAGCTGCAGGTTGATCGGCTCGATATCTGTCAACAGAAGCGCCTCATGGAGCCGTCCGTTTTTCAATGCGATCAGCACTTCAATCCCGTATTCGCCGGTATCGGTTATGCACATCTGCGCGGGAAAAGACACTTCCTTCTCCCTGCGGTGGATGATGATGTTGCCGATCCTTATGTTCTGATCAGGCAGCAGTTCTCCTCCAATCTTCTCAAGAATACGTTTCTCCGCGTCAGAAAGAGGAGGAAGAGGCTTGTCCAGCTTCACTTCACCTTTACCGGCATTCTGAGCAGAAGGGAAAATTCCGCATGACGAAATAAGCATGGCCATTGAAACCAACAAGACAGCAACAATAGTTCTCCTCATAGATTCTCGCGCCTCCATGTAAAATAAACACAGCCAACAATGGCTTAACTAGTGCCTGACCGAAAACGTAATATTTT